>JBKHIN010000167.1:0-6676 GCA_046538635.1 Alphaproteobacteria bacterium | reverse complement strand
CATCATGTCCATGCCCATGCCGCCGGGCATGCCCGCACCGGCGCCGGCGCCGGCACCTTCCTTCTTCTCGGGCTTCTCGGCGACCATGGCCTCGGTCGTGATCAGAAGGCCGGCAACGGAGGCGGCGTCCTGCATGGCCGTGCGCACGACCTTGGTGGGATCGACGATACCGGCTTCCACCAGGTCCACATATTCCTCCGTCTGAGCATTGAAGCCGAAGGTTTTCGACTTCTGCTCAAGCAGCTTGCCGACCACGATGGAGCCTTCCACGCCTGCGTTTTCCGCAATCTGACGAATGGGAGCCTGCAGGGCGCGGCGCACGATGTTGATGCCGGCCTGCTGGTCCTCGTTTGCGCCTTCCACCGTGTCGAGAGCGCGGCTGGTATAGAGCAGCGCGACGCCGCCGCCCGGCACGATGCCTTCTTCCACCGCGGCGCGGGTGGCGTTGAGGGCGTCGTCCACGCGGTCCTTGCGCTCCTTCACTTCCACTTCGGTGGCGCCGCCGACCCGCAGAACGGCCACGCCGCCCGCGAGCTTGGCCAGACGTTCCTGCAGCTTCTCGCGGTCATAGTCGGAGGTCGTGTCCTCGACCTGCTGCTTGATCTGGGCAACGCGGGCCTGGATGTCGGTCTTCTTGCCGCCGCCGTCGACGACCGTGGTGTCGTCCTTGGTAATACGCACCTTCTTGGCCGTTCCCAGCATATCGAGGGTCACGTTCTCCAGCTTGATGCCGAGATCCTCGGAGATCACCTGACCGCCCGTCAGGACGGCGATATCCTCCAGCATGGCCTTGCGCCGGTCGCCAAAGCCCGGAGCCTTCACGGCCGCGACCTTGAGACCGCCCCGCAGCTTGTTGACCACGAGGGTCGCGAGCGCTTCGCCCTCCACGTCCTCGGCGACGATCAGCAGCGGGCGATTGGACTGCACCACGGCTTCCAGGATCGGCAGCATGGCCTGCAGATTGCCCAGCTTCTTCTCGTGCAGCAGAATGTAGGGATCTTCCAGCTCGGCGATCATCTTTTCCGAGTTGGTGATGAAGTAGGGCGAAAGATAGCCGCGGTCGAACTGCATGCCCTCCACGACTTCGAGTTCGGTCTCGAGAGACTTGGCTTCCTCGACCGTGATGACGCCCTCATTGCCGACCTTTTCCATGGCCTCGGCGATCAGTCGGCCGATTTCCTCCTCGCCATTGGCGGAGATGGTGCCGACCTGGGCGATTTCTTCGTTGGACTTGAGCTTCTTCGAACGCTTCTTCAGATCTTCCACGACGGCCTGAACCGCCAGATCGACGCCCCGGCGCAGGTCCATCGGGTTCATGCCCGCGGCCACGGCCTTGGCGCCTTCGCGCACGATGCTGTGCGCCAGCAGGGTTGCCGTGGTGGTGCCGTCGCCCGCCTCGTCATTGGTCTTGGAGGCGACTTCGCGCACCATCTGCGCGCCCATATTTTCGAACTTGTCCGTCAGTTCGATTTCCTTGGCGACCGTAACGCCGTCCTTGGTCGTGCGCGGCGCGCCGAAGGACTTTTCGATGACCACGTTGCGGCCCTTGGGACCGAGCGTTACGCGGACCGCGTTCGCCAGGATGTCGACGCCGCGCAGCATGCGCTCGCGCGCGTCGGAAGCAAACTTGACCTCTTTTGCTGACATCTCTCTGCCTCTTGATTGATTCCGATCGGGCCGTCACCGGCCCATGAAAAAAACCGGCTGTCCGGCCTCAGGCGGCCTTCTTGCCGGTTTTCTTGATTTCGATGATGCCCAGAATGTCGGATTCCTTCATGATCAGCAGCTCTTCGCCGTCGATCTTAACCTCGGTGCCCGACCACTTGCCGAACAGCACCCGGTCGCCGCGCTTGACATCGAGCGGCGTTACGCTGCCGTCTTCCTGGCGGATGCCCGAACCGACGGCCAGAACCTCGCCTTCCTGCGGCTTTTCCTGAGCCGTGTCGGGAATGATGATGCCGCCAGGGGTCTTGGTGTCTTCCTCGACCCGGCGGACGAGAACGCGATCGTGTAAAGGACGGAAGCCCATCTCGCGTAACTCCTCTTGAATCGGTGTTAAATGACGTGATGATTTTTGCTGTTAGCACACGGGAGCCGTGAGTGCTAACCGCTCGCGCAGCAGAAATATGAATGGGCGGGGGTCTTGTCAAGCGTCCGGATACGGCGAATTTCCGGCCCGCAAACGGCCGCCGCTCACCGGCGGGGACAGGAGCAAGACTCTTGCCAGAAAGCGCCGGGAATGCTGAGTAAAACATCCATGGGAAAGCTTTTTGCACAGGCCCGTTTCCGGCGGTGTGCGGTCCGGACAGGAAAGAGCCGGCGCCGGTCCGGACTGGTGCCGGCCGCAATCGCAGGCGCTTTGTTCGCCGCCGCCTGCACCGAGGAGCAGCCGCTTTGCGAAGAGCGCACAAAGCGCTGTCTGAGCATCAAGACCCGGGATGTCCGGCTCGGAGCGCAGGACCGCTTCGAGATTCAGCTTACCAACGTTTGTCACGATGAAATCGAGTACAAGCTGTGCTTCGAGGTTCACGGAGAGGAGGCCGATTGCCGCCAGGGCTATCTGGCCGCCACAAGGCGGGTTGACGAAAGCATCTCTCTTGCCCGGTTCGGCGGCCGGACCCGCATCTTCGTGCGTTATGAGAGCGAGGCCAAAGCCTGCCGCTTTCCCCTGACACGCGACGTCGAATTCTGAGTGCGCCGCTGTGCGCGCGGGGCGCCACGCAGTGCCCACCGCGCGCCATTCATGCGCGGTTCAGGTTGAGGCAGCGATCCTCGACGGCGAATCGGGCAGTGTGCCTGCATTCCGGTTGCGGGCGTTTTTCCGGAGACGCGTGACATGACGTACCCCCCGTCCTGGCTGGCCGCAGTCCTCGCGGTGCTTCTCATGGCCGTGCCGGCCTTCGCCGACGACGATCGGGATTATTATGACGACGACCGCGATTATTATGAGGATGAGCGGGACTACTACGACGATCGGGATCACTACGACGGCCGGGATTATCGCGACGAGGGCGATGCGCGCTTCGGCGTCCATATCGGACCGGACAGTTTCGGCCTTTATTTCGATAAGGACGACTACGACCGCTATGGCCGCGGCTCCCGCTTCGGGCTGCACTTCGACGGCTTCGGCGGCGGCATTTTCTTCGAACTGGAGGGAGACCGCCGCTACCGGCGCGGCCACTGGTACTGCCCCCGTTCCCATTGCCGGGGCAGAGGCCACGGGGGCCGGGGCTACGGGCGCGGCCGTCCGGGGCGGGGGCGGCACCGCAGCTATGACTGCCACCCGGTCTTCAAGCGCGGCTTCCGGCGGGGCCGCGAGGTGCTGATTCGGGCGCGGATGTGCTACGACCGCGCGGGTTATGCCTATATTGTGCCCGGTTCGCGCCGCGTCGTGCGCTGATACGATTGACGATCCGGACGCTGACCTTACGTCCCCCGGCGCTGCTTACGCGGCGGCAGGACTCGCGGGGCCGCCATCAAGGCGGCTCCGTTTTCTTTCAGGGATCGAATTTACGAGATGCGTAATATTCCGGATTGGGCACCACTCTCGGCTAGGTTTGTGACTTCTGTCACATTGTGAAACAGCGGTTTTGAGGCATTATAGGTTTGTCCCAAAGGACGGACGACGGGCCTAAGCACATCCCCCCTTGCATCTCCCCCTGCACTTAGGCCCAACCCCAACCCACCCCTCTTGGGCCCTGCTCTGCAGGGCCCTTTTTTCTGCCTTTATTTGAGAATGATTTGCACGGCTATCCGGTCGGATAGAGGCCTATACACGCGCATACTCAATTTGAGCCGGCCATAACTGAGGCGGCGCAAACATTCCTAACCGACTGGTCAAATCGCACAAAAGGAAAAAAATCCGGGCGCTAAAACGGTTTTCAAACTTCGTACATCGCCGGAGGGCCTGGTATACAATTGCCGGCAGGAAAATCGCTCAGGACCCGGAACGATCGTCCTGCATGGAAAGCCGTTTGGCCATCTCCCGCAGCCGGGTGACATCACGGACATAAAGCGTTTTCGACTTGCGATCGGCGATGCCGGCCTGGGCAAGCTGGCTGAGCACCCGGGCCACGGTTTCGCGCGTCGTGCTGGCGCGCGAAGCGATCTGCGCCTGCGTGGGGAGCGGATAGATGAGCCAGGATTCCGGGCGCACCGGGTCGGGGCGCATGAGGTCCAGCAATTGCCGGTAAACGCGCTGATAGGCGCTGAGTGTCGCCAAATCCATGATGCGCTCGTTGCAGGCGCGCACGATGCTGGCCAGCTTTTCCGAAAGCGACAGGGCGAGTGCGGGCGCTTCCAGCAGCAACTGGCGGAAGTCCTCCGGGGGCAGAGCCGCCAGAACACAGTCTTCCAGGGCGAAGACGCTCGCCGAACGGGGCTGGCCGTCCAGCGCCGACAGCTCGCCGAAGTAATCTCCGGCCTCGGCCGTCGCATAGGCCACCTCGCGGCCCGAAAGCGAATAGTTCACGACGCGCACCCGGCCCGCCGTGACGAAGAAAACGTCATGGCTTTCGGTGTCGCGGTTGAAAATTTCTTCGCCGCCCGCCGCGCGCCGCCAGGAACATTTCTGCTCCACCGTTCGCAACTGATCGGGGGTCAAAGGTTCGAAAAACCGGATTCCGGCCAGGGACTCCGCCGCCGAACCGGGCGGACTGGCCGCCTGCGCTTTTCGTGCCTCGCTCACTTTCGGGCCTCCCGCCCCGCCGCCTGACGCGCACCAACGCGCGCCCGGGGACAATCCCCGGGGCGCGGCACGCCGGGCAATTTTATTTTGCCATTATACAACAGTAACCCCCGGCGCAAGCCTTGGCGGGGCGCGACATCTAGCCCGCATGCGCAGACCGTGCCCAAAGTGAGAAATGCGGGCTGGCATCAGCCCCCGGCGATGGTGGCTCCCCCATCCACAACCAGGCCGTGGCCGGTGAGAAAGGCGCCGGCGCTCGAGGCCAGCATGACGGCCACGCCGGCGATTTCATCCGGTTCGCCGATCCGTCGCAGGGGCGCCGTGGAAGTGCTCTGCTTCAGAATTTCCTCATTCTCCCACAGGGCGCGGGACATGTCGGTCTTGATCAGGCCCGGGGCGATGGCGTTTGCGCGAACGTTGTAAGGTCCATGTTCCACGGCCAGGTTGCGGGCGAGCTGGAAGTCGGCGGCCTTCGAGATGCCGTAGGGGCCCAGCAGCGCCGAGCCCTTCAGCCCGCCGATGGAAGAGACGATGATTATGACGCCGTCCTTCCGCTCGCGCATCTGGGGCAGGACCATGTTGGCCAGCCAGAAATTGCTGCGCACATTGACGTTCATGATCTTGTCGAACGCGTCGTCGGGACATTCGAGCGAGGGCCCGAAATAGGGATTCACGGCGGCGTTGCAGACCAGAATGTCGATGCGCCCCCATGCTTTCATGGTCTCGTCCACCAGACGCCGGAGCTGATCCTTGTCGCTGACGTTACAGGGAATCGGAATGGCCGCGTCGTGCTCCCTTGCGTAAAGGCGGTTCACTTCCCGCGCCACGCTATCGCAGGCATCCGGCTTGCGGCTGGAAACCACCACGCGCGCTCCGTGCTCGGCCATGCGCATGACGATGGCCTTGCCGATCCCGCGCGTGGAACCCGTCACCACCGCCACCTTGCCCGTCAAATCGAACAATTCCATTTCCGTCCTCCGTTGTGCACCGCGACGCTTCGCGCGCGTTCCGCTAAATCGCTCGAATCTCACCGGAAATCCGCCCGAAAAATCAGCTTATGGGTATCCTGAGCCGTTGCAATGGCGAACAGGGCGCTTTGCGGAACGGCTTCGAAATGTTTTCATATTGTCCCAGTGGGGTTCTTGCGTTCCCGCCCTGTCCGGGGGAGAACGCTGTTCGGGCGTTCTGATTCACGCCCGTGTCTATGAGGGGGGCACTCACCGGCCATGCCGTCCGGCGTGCTCCAAACCCGTATGCGAGTTGGTTCACGACGGAGACCCGAAATGAAACATGTCATTGCACTTCTGGCCGCCGCGGCCGTGCTGATCGGCTGCACGACTACCGATCCCTATACGCGCGAAAGCAAAACCAGCCACACCACGCGCGGCGCCATTTTCGGCGCGCTCGGCGGCGCGGCAATCGGCGCGCTCACCAACACTTCCAGCGGCAAGCAGGCGGCGAAGAACGCCCTCATCGGGGCCGGCGTCGGCGCGCTCGCGGGCGGGGCCGTCGGGGCCTACATGGACCGGCAGGAAGCCAAGCTGCGCGAACGGCTGGAGGGCACCGGCGTGGGCATCCGCCGCACCGGCGACACCATCCAGCTCGTCATGCCGGGTAACATCACCTTCGCCACCGATTCGGCGGACATCAGCTCGGGATTCTATCCGGTGCTGGACGATGTGGCGCTGGTTCTGCGGGAATTCGACAAATCCTACGTGGAAGTGGAGGGCCACACGGACTCCACCGGCAGCGACCAATACAATCAGGAACTCTCGCAGCGCCGGGCGAACAGCGTCGCCAATTATATGGTCAGCCGCGAGGTGATGCCCGGCCGGCTGATCGTGCACGGCTACGGCGAAAGCCAGCCTATCGCGGACAACAGCACGGCGACGGGCCGCCGGCAGAACCGCCGGGTGGAAATCGAGATTTCGCCCTACACGGCGGATAGCTGATCTGGTCCGCGACGGGCGGAGACGGACGAGCCCCGGC
>JBKHIN010000029.1:0-14170 GCA_046538635.1 Alphaproteobacteria bacterium | reverse complement strand
ATCCGCGCCTGCCGCCTGTGCGCCGAGGCGCCGGAGGGCGCGCCCCTGCCGCATGAGCCCCGGCCCGTGCTGCGTGCGGAGGCCACCGCCCGCCTGTGCGTGGCGGGGCAGGCGCCGGGCACGCGCGTGCACGAGTCCGGCATTCCCTTCAACGACCCGTCAGGCGACCGGCTGCGCGACTGGATGGGCGTGGACCGCGACACGTTCTATGACGCCTCGCGTATCGCCGTGGTGCCCATGGGTTTCTGCTTTCCGGGGCTGGACGCCAAGGGCGGGGACCGCCCGCCCCGGCGCGAATGCGCAGCGCGCTGGCGCGAGCGTATTTTCGAGCACCTGGACCGGGTCGAACTGACCCTGCTGGTGGGCGCCCATGCCCAGAAGTGGCATCTGGGCACGGCGGCGAAGGCGTCCCTTACCGAAACCGTCGCCGCCTGGCGCGACTATCTGCCCGCCTATATTCCCCTGCCGCACCCGTCATGGCGAAACAACGCCTGGCTGAAAAAGAATCCGTGGTTCGAGGCTGAGGTGGTGCCGTATCTTCGAAAACGGGTAAGGTTACTGACTGACGCAGACTAGGCGGCCTCTGGTCCCGGCCTTGCGTATCCTTCGGGCGGCCGGCGGGTCCGGCTCTCTGCGATAACAAAACCGGGGTTCGGGTACATGCGTGCGGTTGTGCGGGTAGTAATGGTGATTGCGGTCGCCCTGGCGGCGGCCTGTGCGCCCAGGGTTCAGGAACTGGGCCCCGCGGCCTTCAAGGGCGGGGTCAAGCCGCGTATCACCGAAAGCGGGTTCATTACGCCGGACGGGCGCACGCTCGGCCTCACCGTGTGGAAAGCGCCGGAGCCGCGCGCCATCATCGTCGCGCTCCACGGCATGAACGATTACGCGCGCGCCTTCGCGCTGCCCGCTGCCTGGTGGGCGGAGCATGCGGGCATCACCACCTATGCCTATGACCAGCGCGGCTTCGGCCGCTCGCCGGGGCGCGGCATCTGGCCGGGGCACGAGCTTCTCAAGGCCGACCTGGATCTCTTCATCCAGCTTGTGCGCATTCGCCATCCGGGCCTGCCCGTCTATGTGCTGGGCGACAGCATGGGCGGGGCGGTGGCCATCGCCACGGCCGCCCAATACCGGCCCGAAGTGGAGGGCATGATCCTCGTGGCCCCCGCCCTGTGGGGCTGGAGCACGCTGCCCTTCGGCCACCGCGCGCTGTTGTGGCTGAGCGCGCATCTGTTCCCCGGCATGGAGGTTACGGGCAGCGGCCTCGACATTCTGCCTTCGGACAATATCGAGGAACTGCGCCGCATGTCCAAGGACCCGCTGGTCATCAAGGGTACGCGCACGGATGCCGTCTACGGCATCGTGGAGCTGATGGAGCATGCCTACAAGTCCGTACCCGAAGTGGGCCTGCCGGGGCTGCTGGCCTATGGCGAGAAGGACCAGATCATCCCGAAAAAACCCGTCCAGCACGCCATCACCCGGTTCTGCGCGCCGCTCAAGGTCGCGATCTATCCGGACGGCTATCACCTGCTTCTGCGCGACCTGCAGGCGGAGACCGTGTGGCGGGACGTGGCGGCGTGGATCGGCAATGGCGGAGACGGGGGCCTGCCCTCCGGCGCGGAGAAGCCGAAGAAAGCGAAAGCTGCGGTGTGCGCAAAGCGGGACGGATCGTGAGCGGCGCTGAAGCGGCGGCCGGGAGGAGCCGGGCCGGATAGCCGCGCGGTCAAATTCGGGAGGGGGAATCGATGACGGTACGGATCATCGTTGCCGGTTTTTTCATTCTGCTGACGGCCTGCGCGCCGGTGCGGCCTGAAGGGAGCTTATGGGTCACGGGCGGGATGATTTCGGGCAGTAGCGGATCTTACCGCGAGATGATTTCGGGCAGAGAGAGTGCGCCCGTGTTCGACCGGCCGCTTGCTGTCACTCCGGTGGTGGCGAAGATCGGCTCGGGCGACCTGCGCGGACAGTGCAACATGGCTCGGAAACTCTTTGACCTCGACAAGAAATATGCTTCCGAACAACTTGCGGAGCACGGCGTGACAGTGAGCCGTGACGGCCCGCTCTTTCTCATGTTTGAAATTGACTCGATCAGCATGCTGACTAATCTCGGCGAGGACGAATTGGCGAATTATTGCATGGTCATCTTCACGATGGAATTGATTGGCACGGGCACGCAGAGCGTGGCCTGGAAACCGGACGAATCTTTCGATGGCGTCATATCTTTTAAAAAATGGCAGTATACTTACCGTTTGCGTCCCGGCAAAATCATTTCAGCTCTTGAGGACAGTGTGCACCAGTTCATCCATGAGATTGCTCCTACGGTGCGGGGAGAGGTTGAAGATTCGTGTGGTTACTTTGATTCCGCCCCGGAATTTATGTGCCGGTCCCTTTATCATGTGAGAATCCATCAATATGATGAATATCGGGGCTGCGCCGAAAACAAGGACGAAGCGCAAGAGGTCGAAAAGGCCATCCGGGAAGAGCGGCCGGAGCTCATGGAACGCCTGGATGCAATGGGCGATGTGCCCCTTTCTGAGCGGGGTGATCGTGATCCGGACTCCGACGCCTGCAAATTCACACGCAAATGGTTCTTCGATGCAGATCAATCCTGATGCGGAACGTTTGAGGTGAAAAGGCTGGTTGCCCCGGCAGGCGGCAACCGAAGGGGAGGGGGAAGCCATGCGGAAATGGCCGATCATGATTTCAGCTTGGTTCCTGGCGGTGGGATGCACCACTGCCGGAACGGGTAAGCCTGGCATTGAAAACGCGGACGACAAGGTCGGTTATATCGGCGTGACATGGCGCAGCCCGTGGCCGGGAAACATCTTCTTCGAGGAGAACCGGCCGCCGGAACTGTTCACGGAGAAGCTTCCGGTGAATGTTATTTTCATTCGTAGCTCGCAGGGCTGGAGCGGGGGCCTCAGCGGCCGGAGCCGATGCGATATCGATACGGATGAATTCGAACCGCAGATCGTGAAGACTCTGGAGAGTTGGGGCGCCGACGTCAGACACAGGGAGCCTGCTCCGCTCACTCTGTCTGTGTTCGTAAGCCTGATCGACGCGCCGAGGGGCGCGTCAGAAGTCCCCGAATTCTGCTACATGACAGTCTGGACCAGGCTGGAGGCGCAGAGCAGACAGGTCGTGTCATGGGCTCCGGACAAGGAATTCACGGCGGACGTCGAATTCTATGAGAACAGCAACGTATATCGTTTGCAGCCGGAGCAAATGCGTGAGGAGTTCGAAAGCCATATCGACTTCGATGTGCGCGTGATCGCGCCTCTGCTTCTGGGGAAGGCGGGTGGAAAGGAACCGGAGGCGCACTGACTACCCCTCCGCCGCCTTTGCAAATCGCCGCACCACGCGGCCGATGGTCAGCCCCTGCACGAGGATCGAGAACACCACCACGATATAGGTGACGCTGACCAGCAGCGGCTTCCATTCACTGTCGGGCAGTGAGAGCACGAGGGCGACGGAAATACCGCCCTTCAGCCCGCCCCAGGTCATGATGGGAATGACGCCCGGCGAGAAAGTCCGTATCCGGCGCAGGGCGGTGATGGGGATGGTCACCGCCAGCAGGCGGCCCAGCAGCACCAGGCCGATGGCCGCCGCGCCCAGGCCCGCGATGTTGCCGTTCCACGAGATCGCGAACACTTCAAGGCCGATGACGAGGAAGAGCACGGCGTTCAGGATTTCGTCGATCAGCCGCCAGAAGGCGTCCACATGGTCGCGCGTTTCCGCGCTCATGGCGTGTTTGACGCCCGCATTGCCGATCAGCAGCCCGGCCACGACGGCGGCGATGGGTCCGCTCATATGCAGCGCGCCCGCCAGCGCATAGACGCCCATGGCCAGCGCCAGGGTCAGCAGCACTTCGAGGGCATAGTCGTCGATGCGCTTCATCACCGCGAAGACGGCCCAGCCCGCCGCCACGCCCAGCGCCGCGCCGCCGCCCGCTTCCAGCAGGAACAGGCCCGCAATGCGCCCCGCGCTCATTTCCTCCATATGCCCGGCCGGGAAGGCGATCCCTGCCAGGATCAAAAACACCACATAGCCCACGCCGTCATTGAACAGGGATTCGCCCGCGATCTTGGTCTGCAGCGTGGGCGGCGCGGAGACATTCTTGAAAATGCCCAGCACCGCCACCGGGTCGGTGGGTGCGATCAGTGCGCCGAACACCAGCGCCACCATCAGCGGCACGCCCGCCGCCAGCCAGAAGCCCGTTCCCACAACGGCCGTGGCGATCAGCACACCGATGGTCGCGGTGAGCGCGATCACCCATTTCTGCGCGCGCAAATCCTCCAGCCGCACATGCAGCGCGCCCGCAAACAGCAGCAGGCCCAGCACGCCCTCCAGCAGCGCCGCACTGAATTCCAGATCGGCGACCAAACGGCGCGCTTCCTCGCCCATGCCCCATTGGGGGAAGAGGGCGTCCAGCCCCAGCACGGCGAGCGAGGCCAAGAGCGCGATCACCAGCACGCCGATGGTGGAGGGCAGGTGCAGAAAAAAGTGGTTCAGCGCGCCGAACACGGCCGCGAGCACGATCAGCAGGGCGATGATGTCGAGAACGGTCATAAGCTCCCCCTCCGCACGCCTTTTTCCGGCATTGGCCGCGCCGTGTAAAGGGCGCAACGGTGGCTTCTATGGGATACGCGCATTCCGTGCTAAGGTGCCGGGCCTATAAGGTGCGCGCTTCGGGCGTTTGAGGGGGGTAATCATGCGTAAATCGGCGGCTCATGCGGCCGTCCTCTGGACGATTTTGATCTGCCAGCCCGCCCTGGCTGACGACGTTTCCTGGGACCGCGCCGCAAACATGAAGCAGGCGGGCCGGGAGCTTGCCGGGATGTGGGCCGAGAAGGCGGCGCCCGGCATTTTCAAGCATATCGAAGCCTGCCACCGGGAGCACGTTCTTCAGGCTGCGGAATACACGCGGGAAGCGGAAACCTGCGTGGTTCAGGACGTGGTTCATTCGCATGTATCCGCGTCAATGTACGCCCGCCTGTCGGAAGAGGCCCGCAAGATGAGCGGCAGCCCCAAGGCGGAGACCGTGCTCCTCGCCATGAAAAAGCGGCTCAAGGCCACGGCCCGCAAGTTCGGCTTCTCGAATGCGGAAATCGGCGGCATCGCCAAACTCGGATTCGAGACCGCCGCGCCGGTCTATTTCGAAACCCTGAAAGAGCACATGGCGGCGGCCCGCAACCGCCGGGCGGGCCGGTAAGAAGCGGCCTCCTTAAGCGCCCGTTAGCCCCTTCCTTGCCCGATTGCGGTACGGACTGATCTGCATGCAGCCGCCCTCCTTTTCCGATTGCGGCTGAATGCAGTGGAGAGGACCGGCCGCATCCCATGATCAAGCGCATTCAATTGCTGTTTCAGGCCGCCCTGCACAGCTTCTGGTTCATTCCCGCCGCGCTGGTGCTGGGGGCGGTGGCGCTGTTCATGGGCACCGCCGCCATCGACGATGCGGTGGACATGCGGCCGCTGGGTCGCTACGGCCTGCCCTTCGCCATCGACGCCCAGGGCGCCCGTCCGCTCATGGCCACCCTTGCAGGCTCGCTCATCACCGTGGCGAGCCTGGTGTTCTCCATGACGCTGGTGGCGCTCACCGTGGCGGCGGGCAATATCGGCGCGCGTCTGCTGGTGCGCTATATGCGCAACCGGACCATCCAGATCACCCTGGGCCTGTTCCTCGCCGGGTTCGTCTTCGCCCTGCTGGCGCTCTCCCTCGTCGGCGACGGCCGCCCGGTGCCGCGTCTGACCGTGGTCATGAGCATGGTGATCGCCATCACCAGCTTTCTGTGGCTGGCCTTCGCCTTCCACGACCTGGCGCGCACCATCCAGGTGGACCGTGCGCTCGACCGGCTGTCGGCGGCGCTGCGCCGGGGGATCGACGGACTGCGCGAAACGGATGCCGAACGGGGCTGCCTGTATGTGCCCGTAGAGGAAACCGTGTGCATCACCGCCGGCAGCAGCGGTTACGTTAAGTCGGTGGACCGAAGAAGGTTGCTTAAACAGGCGCAGTCGAACGGCCTGAGAATCAGGGTGCGGGTAAAGCCCGGCGTCCTGGTGCTGAAGGGCGAACCGCTCATGGATGTCTATCGGAACAAGCCGCCGGAGGAACTGAAAGAGGGCGTGCGCCAGGCGCTGCGCAATGCCGTCATCCTGGCGGGTTTTCGCAGCGATATCGACGACCCGTTCTTCTGTCTGCGGCTGATCAACGAGATTGCCCTGCGCGCGCTTTCGCCCGGCGTCAATGATCTTTATACGGCCATGGCCTGCATCGACAACATGGCCGAAGGCATTGCGCGTCTGCTGGAAAGGGGCGTGCCGGGCAACCTGCTTTTCGACAGTGAGGGCGAGGCGGCGGTGCAGCTCGCCCCTTACGATCTCGAGGATTTCCTGGACGGGGCTTTCGAAGAACTGCGCCGGGCCGCCGCGCCCCATCCGTCCATTGTCGCGCGGCTCGCCGACCGGCTGGGGAGGCTGTCGCGGCTGAGCGATGACCCGGAAGTCCGCGAGGCGATCATGGAACGTCTGGGCCGCATCGCCGCGCAGGTAAAAGAGGAGAATTACTCCGGGTCCGACCGGAAACTGGTGAACAGAACCCTTGAAGCAGCCCGCGCCGGGGTGCGCGGCGGCGAGTCTCCGGTTCAGCAGGAGAATTGAGGCGCCTGCCCTGTCAGGTTTTGCCCCGGTGCGGTTCGTCCTCATGGGCGGCCGAAAACCGGCGGCCTTGCGCCACGGCCTTCAGCCGCCGCCAGGTGTCGTAGAAAAAGCCCACGCCGGTCCGCCCGCTGAGCAGGGTTTTGAACCGGCCCGGATCGCGCGTCATGGCGTCGGCGGCGAGTAAGTCCATCGTGCTTCCAAGGGCCTCCGCCAGCACCCCGTTCCATGCCTCCGCCGCGCGGTCGCGCGCCTTGCCGCTGTCGAGGGCGGTGCCGAAGCGCACCAGGACCTCGGGCTTGCTCTCGTTCCAGAACGGATATTCCACGGCCACCGGCAGGAGCGCGGCGCGTTCCAGTTCCCGCGCCAGATGCGCCAGCCCCGGCTGAAAGCGCACCGGGCGGCAGCGCACATCCGTGAAATGGCCTTCGGGCGTCAGCCAGATCATCGTGCCCGGCCGTGACAGGATTCCCTTGCTGACGGTCAGGAATTGCGCGGCGCCGCGCGGCGACTCCTGCTCGACGCCGAAAATGCCCAGCCGCTTCAGCACGCCGTACTGTTCCAGCGCCGCCGCATCCATCGGCCCGAAGCCGCGCCGTTGGGGGAAATATTTGCGCCCCAGCAGCAGGAAGATCATCGGGTCCCACCAGGAGGGATGGTTGCTGTAGACGAGCAACGGACGATGCGCAGGCGGATCGTCCGGCTGCGGGCCGGAAATGCGCACGGCATGAAAGTGTTTCGTCAGATAGCCCCGCAGGTAGCGGCGCACGAAGAGACCGGTCAGCCATTGCGACTGCGTGTGCATGACGGGCGCGGCGGCGTCGCGCGCCCGTGCCGTGGCCATGGTCATCTCGCCCCTCGGAATTTATGCCGCCGGGCGTTCCAGCTTCGCATCCCGGTCCAGCGTGTCGGCCGCGATCCAGCCCGACATCATCACCATGGGCATGCCGGGGCCGGGATGGGCCGCGCCGCCCGCGAGATAAAGGCCCGAAAGCAGGCGGCTGCG
Organism: Alphaproteobacteria bacterium; assembly: GCA_046538635.1. Lineage (GTDB taxonomy): Bacteria > Pseudomonadota > Alphaproteobacteria > JAJFIK01 > JAJFIK01 > JBKHIN01. Next base: position 6,513 of record JBKHIN010000029.1, on the reverse strand, counting down.
GTTGCCCGGCTTGAACGCGCCCGTGAAGCGGCCGTGGCTCGCCAGTCCGTAAATCGCACCGTTCAACACATGATAGCGCTCATGAATGTCCTGCGGCGTTAACGCGGATTCGAAGACGATGCGCTGCTCGATATCCGTGAGCCCCGCCGTCCGCTTGAGCTTGTCCAGGATCACCTGCCGGTATTCGGAAAACATCTGCCGCCAGTCGTGATGCGGGCGCAGATACGGCGTATGCACGAGAACGTAAAGCGCCTCGCCGCCTTGCGGCGCCGTGGCGGGATCGGTGCGCGCCGTCGCCGCCATGTAGCAGGTGGGATCGGGCGCCGGCTCGCCCTTGCGGTAAATCCAGTCGAATTCTTCCCGGGCATTCCGCGAGAATGCGAAGCCATGATGCTGCAAATGATCGTAAGCCCGGTTCAGGCCCAGATAGAGGACGACGCCCGAGCAGGCGGGCTCATATCCGCGCGCCCTGTCGAACCTCCGGCCGATCCCGCCGCCGATCAGCTCACGGTAGGTCCGCACACTGTCCATATTGGACACCACGGCCGAGAGCGCCACGCGCTCGCCGCTGTCGGTCTCGATGCCGGTGACGCGCCTGCCCTCATGCAGAATGCGCCTGACGCCGTCTCCAAGGCAGAAGGTGACGCCCAGCTCCCGGGCCAGGCTTTCCAGCGCCTCCGGCACGGCGCGCGTGCCGCCCACCGGATACCACACGCCCAGCCCCGTCTGCATATAGGCAATGGAACATAAGACGGCGGGCGCGTTGAAGGGAGAGGAGCCGACATATTGCGTGAAATGGTCGAGCATCTGGGCGACCCGCTCGTCCGGCACCCGCTTGCGCACCGTGCCCGCCACGGTCGCGCCCATGCGCAGATTCATGACATCCGAGAGCGTGCCGGGGCTCAAATTCCGCCGGAGGTCGATGGTGTCGAACATGTCCTCCACGGAGCGCCAGAAGAAGAACTTGTTTGAAATCTCATGCAGGCGTTCCGCAAGCCGGATGAAGCGGGCATAACCTTCACCCGAGCCGGGGGCGAATTTGTCCACCTCCCGGGACATCTCCTCCACGTCCTCGACCAGGTCGAGCACGCTGCCGTCCTCGAAAAAGCAGCGCCATTGCGGATTGAGGCGCACCAGCCGGAGCGCGTCCTCCATCCGCCGCCCGGCTTCGGCAAAGATCCGCTCAAGGACGGCCGGCACGGTGAGGATCGTGGGTCCCATGTCGAAGCGGAAGCCGTCCTGCTCCAGCACGGCCGCCTTGCCGCCGGTCCACTCATTGCGCTCGAAGACAATAACGTCGCGCCCGCGCGCCGCCAGCGTGCAGGCAGCCGCCAGCCCGGCCAGACCGCTGCCGATCACGCCCACGGGAGCATTCGTCAGAGGGCCCCTCATGACGCCTTCTCCAGTTGCAGGGCAGGAACGGGGCGGGCGCCCGTTCGCGTCTGCGCCGTCTCGCGCATCTCGAAGCCCAGATCCCGGGCCATCAGCCGCGTGGAGATGCGCGCCGACTCGAAGATCACCGGCAGGCCGCTGCCCGGATGGGTGCCGCCGCCCACGATGTAAACCCCGTCCAGATCCTCGAACCGGTTATGGGGCCGGAACCAGAGCATCTGCCCGAAGGAATGTGCGAGGTTGAACGTCGCCCCGCGGTAAATGTTCAGATCGTCCATCCAGCCCTGGGGCGTCAGGATTTTCTCATAGCGCACGCGCGACCTGAGGCCGGGAAGGCCCGCCTGTTCCAGCCGCCGGTAGAGCAGGTCCCGGAAGGCGGGCGTTTCCTCGCGCCAGTTCACGCCTGAATTCACATGGGCCACCGGCGCCAGCACATAAATCGTGCTCATGCCCTCCGGCGCCAGCGTGGGATCGGTCACGCCCGCATTCTGTATGTAGAAGGAGGGCTGTTCGGGCAGGATTTTCCGTTTCTGGATGTCGTCCAGATAGGTTTCGAAATCTTCCGACAGATAGATCGTATGGTGAGCGAGATCGTCGTAGCGGCCCTCGATTCCCAGATACATCATGAAGGTGGAGCAGGAGAAGGTCTTGCGCGCGATGGCCCGGTCTTTCCAGCGGCGGCGCAGGCGGTCGGGCACCAGCCGGGTCATGGCCTGCGCGAAATCCGCGTTCACCACCACGGCATCCGCCCGGTACGTGCCCTGCCTTGTCCGCACACCAACGGCCCGCCGCCCCTCGAACAGCATTTCCTCGGCCGGTTCCCCGAGATGAATTCTCACGCCCATCTCCGCGGCGATCTCCGACATGCGCACGATCACGGCGCCGCATCCGCCCGCGGGATGGAAGACGCCGTGCTCGTATTCCATGAAGGCGAGAATGGTGAACAGGCTGGGGCAGGTGAAGGGCGACATGCCCAGATATTTGCTCTGGAAGGAAAAGGCGAGCCTTGTGCGCTCGTCCCTGAAATAGCGGCGCAGGTCGGCATCCATGCTCAGATGCGGGCGCAGCAGCGGTAACGAGCGCAGAACCTCCGGGCGGAGATAATCCAAGAGGCTGCCGAACGGATTCTCCAGAATGGGGCGGAAGGAATCGAGTTTTTTCCGGTTTTCGGCCATGTAGCGGGGCAGGGCCGCGCCGTCTTCCGGCGAGAGCGAGCCCAGCTCCGCGGTCATCGCGGCCAGGTCGCCCCGTGCCCGCAGGCGGCCACCGCCCTCGAACACCATGTCGTAGAGCGGGTCGAGGCGCGTCAGGTTGACCTCATCATAGAGATTGTACCCGCACTGAGCGAAAATGGACTCGAGAACGGCCGGATACAGAAAAAGCGTCGGTCCGGTGTCGAAGGTGAACCCTTCCGCATGGATGGTGGAACAGCGCCCGCCCACACGGCCGAGCCGTTCCAGAACCGTCACCTCACATCCCGCGCTGCGCAACAGCATGGCCGCAGCGAGGCCGCCCGGCCCCGCGCCGATAATGACCACGCTCCGACTCATCCACGCCTCCCTGCTGACCGGGTCCCCGGCTTCACAAACGCAACCCCTGCCGGTGCGCAGCCGTGCAACCGGTCCGCGTTCGCAATCCTGCTTACGGCTGCCCTTGCCCAAAGGATCACATCAAATCTGAATTTCCGGTGAGGAGCGGAAATTCCGTGATGTTCCGCCCCCGAACGGACCTTCGCGCACAGTGCCTGCACGCGTGCCGGAGAAAGTCATCCGCAAGCGGAGCGCTTTTCCGGATTGAATTGAGCGATGGATCACCTCTCGCCCGTGCCGGACCGGCCATCCGGGAGGCAGCCGGGTTTTGAGGGCAGGGGCGCGGCGTGCCGTTTCGGCCGGCCGGAGCGTTCAATCGAACCGGCGGGAATGTGCGTCTGACGGGTTGTGCGCGGGCACGGCGCGTCGCACAATCGGCTCCGGCTAACCATAGGGGAGTTGCGGGCCATGTGCGGGATCATCGGCATTCTGGGACGGGATCCGGCCGCGCCGCGCGCGCTGGAGGCGCTCAAACGGCTGGAATATCGCGGCTATGACTCGGCGGGCATCGCCACGCTTGTGAACGGCGCCATCGACCGGCGCCGGGCGGAGGGCAAGCTTGTCAATCTGGCGCGGCTTCTGGAGGCACGGCCCCTGCCCGGCAATACGGGCATCGGCCATACGCGCTGGGCGACGCACGGCGCGCCGGTGGAAAGCAATGCCCATCCCCATGCCACGGATCTCGTGGCCGTGGTGCATAACGGGATCATCGAGAATTTCCAGGACATCCGGCGCGAGCTTGAACGCGAAGGCATGACGTTTCGTACCGATACGGACACGGAAACCGTGGCCCAGCTTGTGACCTATCATTTGCAGCAGGGGCGCGGGCCCGCCGAGGCGGTGGAGGAGACGTTGGGCCGCCTGCGCGGCGCCTATGCGCTGGCAATCCTGTTCCGCGATGACGACGACCTGCTGATCGGCGCGCGCAAGGGCAGCCCGCTGGCCGTCGGCCATGGCGAGGGCGAGATGTATCTGGGCTCCGACGGCATGGCGCTGGCCCCGTTCACGAACCGGGTCACCTATCTGGAGGAGGGGGACTGGGCGGTCCTGCGCCGCGGGGCTTGCGAAATCCGCGACGCGGCCGGGCGGCGCGTCAACCGCCCCGTCAGCACGGTCACCTCCGCCGCGCTGGTGGACAAGGGCGTCCACCGGCATTTCATGGCCAAGGAGATTTTCGAACAGGCCGAGACGCTCAGCCATGCGGTCACCCACTATGTGGACCCGGCGACCGGCGCGGTGGACCTAAGCGAGGCGGCACTCGATTTCGAAACGTTGCCCCAGCTTACCCTGACCGCCTGCGGCACGGCCTTCTATGCGGCAAGCGTCGGCAAATACTGGTTCGAGCAACTGGCGCGCCTGCCGGCCAATGTGGATATCGCTTCGGAATTCCGCTATCGCGCGCCGCCGCTGGCCGAGGGCGGGCTGACCATCGTCATTTCCCAGTCGGGCGAGACCGCCGACACGCTCGCCGCCCTGCGCCATGCGAAGGAGGCGGGCCAGAAAGTTGCGGCCATCGTCAACGTGCCGGAATCCACCATCGCGCGGGAGGCGGACGTGGTGCTGCCCACGCTGGCCGGGCCCGAGATCGGCGTCGCCTCCACCAAGGCCTTCACGGCGCAGCTTACGGTGCTCGCCTCGCTCGCCGTCGCCGCCGGCCGGGCGCGGGGGGCGCTTGACGAAGCGCGGGCGCTGGCGCTGGGCAACGACCTGCTGCATCTGCCGGGCCACGTCGTGACGGCCCTCAACCAGGACGGCAGCGTGGCGGCGCTGGGCCACGAACTCGCCCATGCCTCGGACGTGCTCTATCTGGGCCGGGGCGTCGCCTGGCCCATCGCGCTGGAGGGCGCGCTGAAGCTGAAGGAAATTTCCTACATCCACGCCGAGGGCTACGCGGCGGGGGAGCTGAAACACGGGCCCATCGCGCTGATCGACGAGAATGTACCGGTCGTCACACTGGCGCCGCCGGGAGCGCTGTTCGAAAAAACGGTTTCCAACATGGAGGAGGTGATCGCGCGCGGCGGGAAGATGGTGCTGATTTCCGACCGGGCCGGAATCGAGGAAGCCGGCGGGCGCGTCTGGCGCACCCTGGAACTGCCGGAAATTCCGGAGTTTCTGGTGCCCATGATCTATGCCGTGCCCGTGCAGCTCATCGCCTACCATACTGCCGTCGCCAAGGGCACGGACGTGGACCAGCCGCGCAATCTGGCCAAGTCGGTGACGGTGGAATAAGAGGAGGGGAGGAGCGAGGGAAGAGAAGCGAGGAGGGAGAGAATTTTCAACGCCGTTTCGGCTGCTGCCTCTCGCTTCTCGCTCCTCTTCCCTCTCTGCTTCAAAACAGGGGACTTTGTACAGTTATTTTGCGTAGTTCCCGGAATTGAAACGCCGGAGCATGTAATTTATGTCCTCCGGCATGGTTAACAGTATCGGGAGCCTCCGATGGGCCGTCTGGATCAGCTCGAGAGCCGAAGCGTCTTCATTCTCCGGGAAGCTTTCAACCGCATCGACAAACTCGCCATGCTCTGGTCGCTGGGCAAGGACTCCAACGTCATGGTGTGGCTGGCCAAGAAGGCCTTCTTCGGCTATGTGCCCTTTCCCGTGATGCACCTCGACACCGGCGCGGAGTTTCCCGAAACCTACGCTTTTCGCGAACGCTACACGAAGGAGTGGGGCCTCAATCTGATCGCGGACATGTGCCCGCCGCTGGAGGCCGTGGACGAAAGCCTGCCGCCCGCCTCGCGCTTCGCCGCGCGCAAGACGGCGGGCCTGAAGGAGGCGGTGCGCAAATACGAGCTTTCCGGCATTATCGCCGGCATCCGCCGGGACGAGCAGTCCATGCGCGCCAAGGAACGGGTATTCAGCCCCCGGACGGAGGACGGGCAGTGGGATTACCACGACCAGCCGCCCGAATTCTGGGACCAGTTCAACACGGATTTTCCGCCCGGAACCCATGTGCGCGTCCACCCGCTGCTGCACTGGACCGAGGTTGATATCTGGCGCTACATCAAGCGCGAGGAAATTCCCATCGTGCCGCTCTACCTGGCGAAGGACGGCAAGCGTTTTCGCAGCCTGGGCGAGGTGGGCATTACCTTTCCCATCGATTCCGATGCCGCCACGATCGACGACATTATCGCCGAACTGGAGGGCATTCGCACCGAGGAACGCGCGGGCCGGGCGATGGACCACGAGTCCGAGGACGCTTTCGAACGTCTGCGCGCGGACGGGTATATGTAGGCAGAGGACAGAGGTCAGAGGTTGAATGTTCCACGGCGGATAGGCTCAAGTTACACCACTCCTGTGGGGAGAGGTGAAGAGAAGGTCTGAGGTTAGAGGATCGGAAATCAGAGCTCCCCCTGAAAGGGGGAGCACGGAAGGCCCGGCCGCACGCAGTGCGGCCACGGCCGAACGGGGAGGGGGTTCTGGAATGAGGCGCCGTGCGTGACCCCCACCGCGTCCGGCTACGGGCGGACCGGTGTCCGCCCAAGCCTCCCGGTCCTCCCCCTTGGAGGGGGAGGACATTCCCTCGGTTAAGCGG
>JBKHIN010000166.1:0-6711 GCA_046538635.1 Alphaproteobacteria bacterium | reverse complement strand
CCACTGGATCGGCCGCGTCGGCCTTGAGGGGTATGAGGATGTTCTGCCCTCGGCTCTTTCGGGCGGCATGATGCAGCGCGTGGGCCTGGCCCGGGCGCTGGCGACAGATGCGGACATCCTGCTGATGGACGAGCCCTTCAGCGCGCTCGATCCTCTGATCCGCCGCGAGATGCAGGATCTGCTCATGGAGCTTCAGGCGGAGCTTCGCCGCACCGTCGTGCTCATCACCCATGATCTCGACGAGGCCGTGCGCCTGGGCGACCGGGTCGCCATTCTGCAGGACGGCCGCCTGGTGCAGGAGGGCGCGCCCCATGAAATCCTGCTCAATCCGGCGACGGACTATGTCACGGCCTTCGTGCAGGACGTGAACCGGCTGCGCGCGCTCACCGCCGCCCGGGTAATGCGCCCCGTCCCCGCCATCGTCGCGGAGAGCGACCGCCCCCTCGACGCCATGCGCGCCATGCGCAAGGCGGAGACGGAGTACGCCTTCGTGGTGGACGAGGCGCAGCGGCTGCGCGGTATACTGACGATGGACGCTGCCCGCAAGGCCGCCGGGGGCGCACGGACCGTGGCCGCCTCATCGATGGTGGACGCGCTGAGCGTGCCGGACACGAGCGCCCTGGGCGACGTGCTGGGCCGGACACTGGCGAGCGATTTTCCCGTGGCCGTGGTGGCAGGCCGGGACGGCGCGCTTCAGGGCGTGATCAGCCGCGAAACGGCGCTCAAGGCGCTCGCCGGGAGGATGAAGGGATGAGGGCAGCAACGTGGATATCACTTCGCGTTGCGGCAGTTCGGGATGCGAACTTCGGGAAATCCCGCGCTCTCACCGTTCACGCCGTTCCCACGGTGTCAGTATGATTTGTGTGCGGCCTTCTGAGTTTTGCAGCAGAATGCGTTCGCCGTCTTGTTCCACGATTTTATCGCCGCCGAGCGCCTCAAAAACGCTCGCGCTCGACTCCCACACGCCGGAAGAGCAGGTGCCTCGCAAGATCAAAACCCCTCCGCTTACCGACAAATTCTGGCCGTCCAGCACATACGATAACCCAAGAAGGCCGCCGCAGCCCGGCGATCCATGAATCCGGCCGTTTATGAAGGTAATGTACGGGGTCAATTCATCAGGGAACTTGCTGTCCGTCGAAACAAGGGAAGCGCCATCGAAGAAAGATGAAATATACCATTTCCGAAATTCGAGTCCGGTCGCTCTGAGACGCTTCAATACGAATACCGGCCGATCACTTGCATCCAGCAATGACAGCACATCGCCGTTTAGTTCAGCTTTTCTGACTTGCGTCATCATGAGATCAATACTTCGGATAATGTCTGATTCCTTACCCTTGACAACGCCCGCAGTAGTATCTCCATTCGTAAAGACCATTTCACCCGCTGCGAAGCGAAAGGCCCAGGAATGCCGGTAGCGGGGCGTGTCCAATGACAGGAAACGGCCCTCAAGGTGAAAAATCGCATCGGCGATTGACGTCTGGTTGGTGGAAGATATCAGGATCCAAAATGAGGGCGTGTCCCCGGCCAAGAGAGCCGAAAGTCTGTCGGCATTGCGGGTAGCGGCGCCGGATTCCGCGACAATCAGAAAAATTACAGCGGCGGCCGGAAAAATGCGTCTGGACATGAGGTGCTCCCGAGGGCGGAAACGGCGGCGGCAAGCGGGAGGTGGTAAACTTAATAATCGATAATATTGTCATGATGACGTCATCGCCCGGCACACCAACCCGCCGCGAAGGCGGGAGATGGCTGTGGCCGTCACCGCACCGTCGCCTGCACCACGGCCTTGAGGCGTTCGATGATGGAGAAGCGGTCGCCGGTGAAGTCGGAGTCGATCCACCATTCCTCCACCTCGCGCATGACGCGGCCCACCTCTTCGCCTTCCGGCACGCCGGCGGCGATCACCTCCTCGCCCGTGAGCGGCAGTTTGGGCCGCCGCCAGGATTGCGCCATCGCCAGCAGCGCCCGCCACTGCACGGCGTTCGTCTCCTTCGGATCGTCCGCCCAGGCCAGCATGGCCCGGTCCTCGAAGGTGCGCGCGCCCAGCCGGTAGAGGATGCGTCTTACTTCCCGTGCGGACAGATAGCAGACGATGCGGGGGCCCTGCTCATGCATGTGCACCAGCCGGTCCCGGTCCGCGTTCGACAGGCGCAGACGCGCGGCCACCTGTGCCGCGCCCGCCGCATCCTCCAGCAGGGCGCCCAGGCGCAGCACGGGATCGCAGGTGAAAAGCTGGCCCGTTTCGATCTCCACCAGCTTCGCCAGCCGGTCCATGCGCCGGGCTTCGGGCAGCACCTCCCCGAGCACCTTCGTGGCCGCCATCCGGCGCAGCGCGGGCAGCGGATCGTCCGCGGCCAGAAGTTTCAACAACTCCTTCTGCACCCGTTCGCCGGAGAGCTTCTTCAGGCCCCCGCGCAGGCCGGATGCGGCCTCGAGGGCCCGGGCATCCGGTTCATCCGCGCCGTACCAGGCATGAAAGCGGAACAGCCGCAGGATGCGCAGGTAATCCTCGCGGATGCGCGCGCGCGCATCGCCGATGAAGCGCACGCGCCCCGCCTTCGCGTCCTCGATGCCGCCCACATAATCGTGCAGCGTTCCGTCCGCCTCCAGATAAAGCGCGTTCATGGTGAAGTCGCGCCGCTGCGCATCCTCCGCCCAGTCATCCGTGAAGGCCACCACGGCGCGCCGCCCGTCGGTCGCCACGTCCTTGCGCAGTGTCGTCACCTCGAAGGGCGTTCCGTTTGAGACCGCCGTCACCGTGCCGTGCTCCACGCCCGTGGGCACGGCCTTCAGCCCCGCCTCCTTCAGCAAACGGATCACCTCTTCCGGCGAATGCGTGGTGGCGATGTCCACATCGTCCACCGGCCGGCCCAGAAGCGCGTTGCGCACGCAGCCGCCCACGAAACGCGCGCGCCCGCCTTCCTTCGTCAGCGCCTCCATCACGGCGCGCGTTTCCGGCGCCGTCATCCAGGGAAACGGACCGATCTTTCCGGCCTCACGACTCATGACGCGGCCTCCTCGCTTCGGGCGGAACGGGAATCATGGCCGAACACGCGCTCATGCAGATCGACGAGCATGGCCGCCGTCGCCCCCCAGATGTAATAGTCCTTATACGGAATGGCGTAGAAGAACCGTTCCTTGCCCCGCCATGTGCGGCTGTGGAGCCGGTGGTTCTCCGGATTCATGAGGAAGTCGAGCGGCGCCTCGAAGGCCTCCGTCACCTCGTTGGGATCGGGGACCAGCGGCGCACAAGCGGGCAGGAAGCCGACCACGGGCAGGACGCAGTAATCGGTGACCGTGCGGTAGAGCCCCAGATAGCCCGCCACCTCGATGCGCTCGGGCGCCACGCCCACCTCCTCGTGGGTCTCGCGCAGGGCCGCGTCCACATAGTCCCTGTCCCCGGCCTGCATGCCGCCGCCGGGAAAGCTGATCTGCCCGGCATGGCTGGGCAGGTGGCCGGCCCGGACCGTAAACAGCACGGTGGAGCCGTCCGCCCGCTCGATGATCGGCACCAGCACGCCCGCCGGGCGCAGGCCCCTTGCGGGCCCCGGCTGGGCGTGGGGATTGAGGTCGTGGTCGCCGCGCTCGGGCGCGCAGTCGGGGTCCGGCGGCGTCTTGCGCAGGCGGCCGGCCAGCAGCCGGCGAAGTTCGCTCATGCCATCCCGCTCTCTCATCCTGTCATCCTTGCGTCGCGCGCCAGCGCGAGCGCGAGGATCTCCCATCGTATGCTGAGAATTCCCGGCACGCTGCACAAGATCCTCGGGATCGCGCCTCCGGCCGCCCCGGGGCGGTTGACTCACCGTTCCACCTGCCCCAGCGGAAAGAACGCGCCCCGGCTCCACACGCCCAGCACCTTCCCCTCCGGGCCTTCCCGTTCCACGCCCTGTTCCGTCAGTTCATAGAACACCGGCCGCGCCATCAGGGCCTCGAGATTGGCGCGCACGAGGACATAGGGAGACGGCTCGCCGGTCTCCGGATCGGTCTCCACGCGGATGGGCGCGTCCGGCCCGGCCACGGTTTCATCGCCCAGATTGGTGGTGAAACGCAAGGCGGTGTCCGGCCCCGGGCCGCCCTCCACGTCGAGGCGCACGGCCACGAAGGGCGCGTCGTCCACCTGGATGCGGATCTTTTCCACCGGCGTCACCAGATAGTAGCAGCCGTCGGGGTCGCGCCGGAGGATGGTGGAAAACAGGCGCACCAGCGGCGCGCGGCGGATGGGCGAGCCCATATATTCCCAGGTGCCGTCGCGCCTTATGCGCATGTCGATTTCCCCGCAATGGGGCGGGTTCCACAGATGCACCGGCGGCAGGCCGGCATCGAGCTGGTGTTCGACCTGATCGAGCCCCCTCACGGCCTCCCGGCCGTCCGGCGGACGTTCGCCCCCGCCTGCGCTTTCCTCTCCGTTCTCCCGGGCCATGCCCCGTTCCCTTCGCGCGCCTGACCTGCACATCATCTGCGTTCGCCGCGCAAATGAAAAGACCGGCGCGAGTCTCCCCGCACCGGCCGCTCATGGCAGTTGCCCGCCGTCCCGCCCGGGACGGCGCCAGGCCCTATTTCACCAGGCAATCCCCGCAGACCGCATAGGTCTGGTTGGGATCGTTGAGCATGAGATCGCGCTCCATCCGGTCCGCGAGACCCAGGGCTTGCTCGACGATCGCGGGCGGGCGCGCCACCCGGTCCAGACCCAGGGCGGAAGGTGATTCGCTCATGGAGGCGAGGAATTTCTCCAGCCCCGTGGCCTCCCGCTCCACGAAATGGACCTTGTACTCGGTCAGATTGGCCCGCGTGGCCGCCGAGGCGACGGCCTCGTCGAGCGTGCCCAGAGTATCGATCAGCCCCAGCTCCTTCGCCGTGGTGCCGGCCCACACGCGCCCTTGCGCGATTTCGTGGACCTGATCGCGGGTCATGCCGCGGGCCTCGGCCACCAGGTTGAGGAACTTGTCGTAAATGTCCTCGACCAGCAGCTGGATGACCGCCTTCGCGTTCTCGTCCAGCGGAAGACCGAACCGGCCGTCATCGGCGAGGTCCGTGGTGCCCACGCCGTCCACATTGAGGCCGATCAGCTCGATGGTGTTCTCGAAGGTCGGGACGATGCCCACCACCCCGATGGAACCGGTGATCGTGGTGGGCGAGGCCATGACCTCGTCCGCCGCCATGGAAATCCAGTAGCCGCCGGAAGCCGCCACGCCGCCCATGGAGACGACGACCGGCTTGCCCGAATCGCGCAGAAGCTGAACTTCGCGGCGGATGATCTCGGACGCGAAGGCGCTGCCGCCGGGGCTGTTGACCCGGAAGACCACCGCCTTGACCGACTGATCGTCGCGCGCCTCGCGCAGCAGCTTGGTCACGGCGTCGGCGGAGGCCACGCCGTCATCCTCGTCGCCCATGACGATGGGGCCGTCCGCGATCACGACGCCCACTTTGGGCTTGTTGCCGGAGCGGCCGACGAAGGCGGGGCCGTTCACGATCTTCAGATAGTCGTGCAGGCCGATCTTGCGGTACGACTTGCCCTCCTTGTCCGCGCCCACGAGATCCTTGAGATAGGCTTCCTGCTCGTTCCGGCTCTTGAGCGAATCCACCAGATCGGTTTCCTTCGCCACTTGCGCGGCGTCCCCGCCGGCCTCGCGCACATGCTGTTCCACATTGGCGATGATCGCCGCCAGGCCGCCGCCGGTCAGGCCGCGCGACGAATTGACCGCGTTCAGATAGCCGTCCCAGAGCACGGTCAGGAAGGCCCGGTTGGCCGCCTTGGCCGGTTCCGACATGTCGTTGCGGAAGAAGGGCTCGCCCGCCGACTTGAATTCGCCCACCGTGAAGTTGTTCACGGTGACTTTCAGCTTGTCGAGCAGATCCTTGTAGAAGGTCCGGTAGACGCCGTAGCCCGTGGGCATAATGCTGCCGAACGGGTGCATGTGGATTTCATCGGCATAGGAAGCGACCAGATACCCCGCCTGACTGTAGCTGTCGGCCACCGCAATGACTTTTTTACCGCTTTCGCGCAGGCTTTCCAGCTTGCCGCCCACATAGTGAAGCGTCGCCGGGAGGGCGCCATTGAAATTGTCCAGATCCAGCACCACGGCCTCGATGCGGTCGTCCTTCGCCGCCGCGTCAATGCCGCGCACCAGGTCCCGCAGAACGATGGTCGGCGGTTCGTCACCGAGCAGACTGTCCAGATCGGGATAATCCTTGCGCTCGACGATGCCGCCCTCGAACTTGATGACCAGCGCCGCGCCGCCGCCGGGGATCGTGGGCGGTTTCTGGCCGGTTGACATGGTGCCGATCACATAGAACAGCAGGATCAGCAGCAGCAATGTAAGCAGCACGGTCGACACCTTGATGACCGTCCATGCGCCCCTGAAAAAACCGCCGATATAGCTCATGAAGTTTCCCCCCGGTGCGAGACCTGAGATTGCGTTGCGGACCTTTCCGACATTTAACCCCACAGGAGTCAAGTCCAGACTATATCATCCGCTCTGGCGTACCGTTCAAGGCCGCGGCGGGACTTTCGCGGCCCGGCGGCACGCGGCGCGCCCGAGCGAGGCGGCGCGGACACACTACAACCTGCCGCTGTCCGCAGGCCGCGCGCCAGGGCAAGCCTTTGACGGCGCCTGCCCGGCTCCCTGGGCGGAGTACGGGGGGCGCAGACCACACCTCTCCCTCGGGAGAGGTGAAAAGGACGCGCGGCCGGAATCCCGCAGGCGGAGGTTTTCGAGC
>JBKHIN010000165.1:0-6729 GCA_046538635.1 Alphaproteobacteria bacterium | reverse complement strand
GTCGAGCACCGTCCAGGCTTCGCGCACGCCCGCCTCCGTCCAGTTCAGGGGCTGACGGTACTGGGTCATGAGCAGGTGCAGACGCAGCACCTCGCCCGGAAAACGGCGCAGCAGGTCGTGCACGGTGAGGAAATTGCCCAGCGACTTGGACATTTTCTCCCCTTCCACCTGCAGAAAGCCCGCATGCATCCACACGCGCGCCATCAACTCCGTACCGTGAGCGCAGGTGCTCTGGGCGATCTCGTTCTCATGGTGCGGAAAGATCAGGTCCACGCCGCCGCAATGGATGTCGAACACTTCCCCGAAATGAGTGGCGGTCATGGCGGAGCATTCCAGATGCCAGCCCGGCCGCCCCTTGCCCCACGGGCTGTCCCAGCCCGGCTGATCCTCCGTGGACGGCTTCCAGAGCACGAAGTCCATGGGGTCTTGCTTGTAGGGCGCCACCTCGACGCGCGCGCCCGCGATCATGTCGTCCACGGAGCGCCGCGACAGCGTGCCGTAGGATTTGTCCGAGGCCACGCTGAACAGCACATGACCCTGCGCCTCGTAGGCGTAACCAAGTTCGACCAGCCGTTCGATCATGGCGACCATCTGCGGCACATGATCCGTGGCGCGGGGCTCGAGCGTGGGTTCCAGCAGGTTGAGCGCCGCCATGTCGGCATGGAATTGCTGCGTGGTGCGTTCGGTGACCTCGGCGATCGACTTGCCGCGCTCGACGGCGCGCTCCATGATCTTGTCGTCGATGTCCGTGATGTTGCGGGCATAGACCACATGCTCCGGCCCGTACTCATGCCTCAGCACGCGGAATAACAGATCGAACGCGGTAAAGGTGCGCGCATTGCCGATATGGGCGTAGTCATAGACCGTGGGGCCGCAGGCATAGACACGCACCCGTTCCGGGTCCAGCGGCTCGAATGGCGCCTTCTCGTGGGTCAGCGTGTTGTAAAGCTGCAATGTCACGGCCCTGTCCTCTCAACTAACGTCCGTGTGCGCAGTCACTTCTGCGCCCCTCACCCTCCCACGCCGCTGCGCGGCGCGGGCCCCTCCCTCTCCCGTTGGGAGAGGGGTATGCGGAGCGGCGCTCATTCACCTCTCCCTCGGGAGAGGTCGGAAACTGCGGAGCAGTTTCCGGGTGAGGGGCGTAACAAAACTACGCCGCCTCGCCGGATAACCGCTTCATGGCCCGCTCGCGGCCGATCAGCATCAGGAGCTTCTGCATTTCGGGACCGTGCGCGCGGCCGGTGAGCGCCAGCCGCAGGGGCATGAAGAGCGCCTTGCCCTTTGCCCCCGTCTTTTCCTTCACCGCGCCGGTCCAGATGCCCCAGCTTTCCTCCGTCAGCGGACCTTCCGGCAGAAGCGCGCGCGCTTCGCCGATGAAGGCCTCATCCTCGATCACCGGCTTCACCGGCCCCTCCACCATGCGCCACAGATCGGCGGCCTCCTCCACGCGTTCCAGATTGGGGCGCACGGCCTCCCAGAAGTCCGCGCCGCCTTCGACGCCCAGCGATGCGAGCCGGTCTTTCACCGCCTCGAAGGGCAGTTCGCGCAGCACCCGCGCATTGAGCGCCTTCAGCTCCCGGACGTCGAAGCGCGCGGGCGCGCGGCCCAGCTTGTCAAAGTCGAATTCCTCCGCCAGCACGTCCAGCGAAGGGCGCGGCTCGACGGGATCGGAAGTGCCCAGCCTGGCCAGCAGCGAGGTGAGCGCGATGGGTTCGAATCCCTCTTCCCTCAGGGAGCGGATGGTCAGCCCGCCCAGCCGTTTCGACAGCTTGCCGCCCTCCGCATCCACCAGCAGCGAGTGATGGCCGAACTGCGGCACGTCTCCGCCAAGCGCGCGGAAAATTTCGATCTGCGCGCCCGAATTGGTGACGTGATCCTCGCCGCGCACGATATGAGTGATGCCGAAACCGATATCGTCCACGACACTGGGCAGGGTGTAGAGATAGCTGCCGTCCTCGCGCACCAGAATGGGATCGGAAATGGAGGCGGTGTCGATTACCGTCTCCCCGCGCACGAGATCGGTCCACTTCGCCGGTTCGCCCGAAAGCTTGAAACGCCAATGGGGCTTGCGGCCCTCCGCCTCCAGGGCGGCGCGTTCCTCCTCCGTCAGCTTCAGGGCCGCACGGTCATAGACGGGCGGCAGGCCCCGCGCGCGCTGCAGGCGGCGCTTGCGCTCAAGCTCGCCGGCCGTTTCGTAGCAGGGATAAAGCAGCCCTGCCTGTTTCAGGTTTTCGGCGGCGGCCGCATATTTCTCGAACCGGTCCGACTGGCGGAAAACGGCGTCCGGCTCCAGCCCCAGCCAGGCGAGATCTTCCCGGATGGCGTCCGCAAACTCCGCCGTGGAGCGTTCCACATCCGTATCGTCCAGGCGCAGGATGAAGCGCCCGCCCTCCTTGCGCGCCACCAGGAAGTTGATGAGCGCGGTGCGCACATTGCCCACATGCAAAAGCCCCGTGGGGCTGGGCGCGAAGCGGACGGTGACGGTCATGGTGCTTGCCTTTTTTGCCAATCGGCTTCACGGCTGCCTTTCGGCCCGTGTGAGAAATTCCGGAAATACCAGATCCATCCTCCGCACAGAATACCCGGACCTTGCGCCGATCGGTCCGTACCTGCGGCATTCCCAATTACGGCTGACGTATGGGCGCGGAAGGCGCAAGTTTTATCGGTACGTGCGCGCGGAGACAACAGGTGTGGCGACAGCCCACCGCAGGGCGGGCCAGAGCGCCGGCGCCCGGCTTTGCGTCGGGGGTTGACCCGCCTTACAACCGTTCCCTCAAAACCGCTCGTCCAGCCAGTTCTCGATCTCCGCACCCTTGGCGCCCTTGAGCGCCACGCACAGCTCGATGGTCTCGAGGGTCTGGTTGAAGCTGAGTTCCGAGCCCGGCAGGGATTCCGCTTTTTCGGTGAAGAATTCACGCACCTCGCGCAGCCGCCGGTCCGAGCAGAAGCCATGCTTCACCATGTCCGGCGCCGAGCTGCGCCGCCAGGGCGGCAGTTTTTCCATGAGGGCATCGAAATTGGTCCGGAACCAGTTCCAGGCCTCGCCGCGCACTTCGGGCAGCTTCAACTGTCCTTCGATGACGGTCCTGATTTCACGCAGGCGCATCGTGTCGCCCAGGGTGAAGGCGCGGATGTCGGCGGCCATGGCCGGGTCCTCCACCTGCGCGAAGGCATCGGCGACGGCAGTGCGCAGCTCCGCATCTCCCGATTCGGCCAGGACATGCGCCAGGCTTTCCGTGAACGGACGGCCCACCTCCTGCGCCGCAACGGTCAGCGCCAGCGGCCGCAGGTCCGGCGGCGCGGCCTCGGGGTTGATTTCGCCGCCGTCCTCATAGCCCGCATAGTCCTGCCCCATATAGCTGAGCCGTTCGCGGAGCCCCTCGTCACGGGCGTGGAGCGCCAGATATTCGGCCACCGGCACGCGCAACAGGCGCGTGGAGGGAGCTTCCCCCTCCTGCGGGATCAGGCCGATTTCATCGAGGCGGGGCTTGTAGAGCTGCGCGCCGAATTCATGCAGCTTCTTTCGATGCTCCGCATCCAGAATGGTGTCGCCCAGTTCCACCAGCCGCGCGATGGGAAAGGTCGCCGCGTCCCACGCTTCGTGTTGGGCGACCGCCCTCAGGCCTTCGAAGAAATCCGCCGTTTCGATCTCGCCCGCATTGAGCGCCGCCATCAGGCTGTCGGCAAAGGACAGCGCCTCCTTGGCGTTCAGCGTGTCCAGATTTTCCGTCAGCGCCTGCCAGCCCGCCGGGTCGAGCGCGAAGCGGTAGTAGGCCGCCCCGTCCGCATTGGGCACGATTGCCTTCGGGCACGCGCCCTTCAGGTCGGCCGTCGCCTGATCGCCCTCGATCAGGGTGCAGATTTTCTCGCCGGTTCCGTCTGCGCCGACGGCGCGGATGCAGGCGGGGATCTTCCAGCGCCGGTCCGCCGCAATGTCCGAGCCCAGCGGCCGGTAGGGCCCCTGCACCAGCGCCACGCGCGCCTTGCCGCCCGTGCAGTCCGCTTTCGCGGAAACCAGCGGCACGCCCGGCTGGTCAATGAAGGAAGAAAATGCGGGCACCACGTCCGGATCACCCGACCCGTCGGCCAGGGATTCCATGAACTGTTCCGTGTTCGCCACGCCGTGGGCGTAGCGTTTCATGTGCAGGCGCACGCCGTCGCGAAAGGCCTCTTCGCCCAGGTAGCTCTCGAACATGGAAAGCACCGCCCCGCCCTTCCGGTAGGTGATGGAATCGAATGAATTCATGATGTCCTGATTGCGCCGCACCGGCTGGCGGATTTCGCGTGCGGTGGAGAGCGAGTCCACCGGCATGGCGGACCTGAGGGCGCGGCGCAGGGTCTGGCGGCCGTACTCCCCGTCCGGGTTCCAGTCATGGGCGGCCTTGTTGCCCATCCAGGTGGCGAACGCCTCGTTGAGCCAGATGTCGGACCACCATTCGGGCGTCACCAGATTGCCGAACCACTGGTGCGCCAGTTCATGGGCGTGCACCAGCGCATAGGCGCGGCGCTGCTTGAGGGGCGCGTCCTCGTTGAGCAGGATCAGCCGCTCCGTGTAGATGATGGCGCCCACATTCTCCATGGCGCCGAAGGCGAATTGCGGCGCGGCAATAATGTCCAGCTTCCGGTACGGATATTCGGTACCGAAATAACGCTCCAGCGCGCCCAGGATGCCCGCCGTGTGCTCCAGCGCGTATTCGAGCTTCTCTCCCTTGCCGCGGGCGGCCACGGCGCGCAGCGGCACGGGGCGGTCGCGCACACCGTCAAGCGGCGGAATCGGGTCCGCCGTGACCAGATCATAGGGGCCGACGGCGAAGGCCAGCAGATAGGTGGGCAGCGGCTCCGTGGTGGCGAAGGTGCGCTTGACCAGCCCGCCGCCGGGCTCCTCGCCGGAGACGACCTCTTCCTCGGAAATCTGCGGCGTGGTGGTGATGACGACATGATCGGCCCGCGCCGTGACCGAAATGTCGAAGGGCACCTTGAAGGCGGGTTCGTCGAAGCCCGGGAACACGCGCCGCGCGTCAATGGCCTCGAACTGGGTGACGGCGTACCATTCCCCGCCTTCCTGAACCCGGTAGAGCCCTGCGAGCCGCTCATTGAACGGCGCCTCATACTCGAAATGCAGCAGGATTTCGCCCGCCGGCACCGTATCGGCGAACGCCACCCGCGCCACGCCGGTGGGATGCACCTGCTCGTAGGTGGCGGCGACTTCCCTGCCGTCCGCCAGCACGGCCACCGCCGACTTCACCTCGATGTCCTTGCCGTGCAGCCAGATGGCATCCCGGTCTTCGGCGAAGACGGTGGAAATCTGCACCTGTCCGGAAAAGGTGGCGTTGCCGGGCAGGATGCGCAGATCGAGATTGTAGCTGGTGGGCCTGACCGTCTGCGGCAGGCGGCCGGCGGGAACCTCGTCCGGATCGGGCGCTTCCTCCACCGGCGGCAGCAATTGTTCCGACGCCACCGGCGGCCGGCCCTCGGTGACGGGCTCGCTTTTGCCTTCTTCACCCTTTCCGGCCTCGTCCTTGCCGGAGTCGCCGCACGCCGCCAGCGCCGCCGGCAAAAGAACGATTACCATCCACCGCGCCGCGCGGGCGGCGAAAGCCATGTCACGCATAACACTCCTCCCGGGCCCCGTGCCTGCCCTTCGGGCGGGTTCAGGCCGCCCCTTACGCACCCGCAGTCAAGCACGGATCGGGCGCCGAGGCCAACGGCTCCGCAAGGGGTGGCGGCGGTTATTCCGCACGGTTGCGGCGGAAGGCGCCCGCCAGCAGGAGGCCGATCACAATGCCCGGCAGCAGGAGCAGCAGCACCACGCTCATGGAGGCAAGCACGCCCAGGACGGCGCCCAGAATGCCGCCCAGAAAGCCCACGATGATGCTGAAAACGGCCCCGATCGCCCCGAGGATGGCCGCCACCGCCGCGAAGACGAGCTTCAGCGCCAGGCCGGCGGCGCCAAGGACGAAGCCGAGCAGAACGGGCAGCAGCAACAGGCCCGCGATGACGATGAGCAACCACCCCAGAATGCCGATGCCGACCTTCTCCCCGCCTCCCGCGGATCTGGAATCCTGTTCGCTCATGGGCGTCCTCCCTCTCGCAATTTACTTGCGTCAACCTAAGGCGGCAGGACGCATCATGCGAGCAAAACGAGCGGGCGGATTTGACCCCGGGGCTATTCTCTCTCCCGGCGGCGGCTGAAGGCGCGGGCGATCAGCCAGCCGATGACGATGCCGGGAAGCAGTAGGAGCAGGAATGCCGTGAACGAGAGAAGAATGCCCAGAATGCCGCCAACCACGCTGAAGATGGCGCTGAAGACGACACCGAAGGCCTTGAACACTGCGGTGACAATGAGCCCCACCAGCCCGAAGGCGAGCGACACCAGCCAGCCCAGCAGGAAGAGCACGGCCACGGTAATCAGCGCCCAGCCCAGGCAGCCGACGCCGCCGCGTTCATCCCGCCAAAAATTCGGGCTCCGGTCGTTCACGGGCAGTCTCCGTCGAACGGGGTAAAGGTCAGCGTAGGGGCGCCGGCCTTGCGCAGGCATGAACGAAACGGGCGCTCAGGTCCGGCAAGGGTAAGGGGGAGAAAGCCCGCTGCGATCAGGCGCGGTCAGGCAGGCGTTTCGGGTGCGTTCTGTCGAACTGCCGCACGATGCTTGGGCCCCTTCCGCTTCTCACGGTCTGTCCCGGAAGGCGTTGGTGATCGGGTAGCGGCGGTCGCGGCCGAAATGGCGGT
>JBKHIN010000164.1:0-6749 GCA_046538635.1 Alphaproteobacteria bacterium | reverse complement strand
GGAAATGGGAAAATTTAAGGGGCGACCAATTCGTGGCCCGGCGGCGGGTCTGCGCTCACGCTTCGACCCGCCCCACGCCCTGCCGCTCACCCCAGCAATCCGTGTGCGCCGTAAGCCAGAGCGATCAGCAGCAGGACGATGCCGTAGAACAGCGGCCCGGCGGGCTTGAGGCGCACTTCCCGGTCCTGCACGGGGAACGGCAGTTGCCCGCGCAAATCCTCCAGCCCGTCGAGCTTGAACTTGTAATCATGGCCGCCGCAGGTGAAGCGCAGCCGGTTGCCCTTCGGCGTCCAGCGTCCGTCCCGTTTCGCCAGCCGCCGCTCGAAGCGGGCATTGATGATGGCATGGACAGGCAGCCGCCAGGAATTGAACTCCAGACGGTCGTCGAAGATATCGAGATCGCCGCGGGCGATGAGTGCCGCCCCCTTGCCGCCCGCCGTTCGCCGCGTGGCGCGCGCCGGAATGGAAGCCCGCCGTCCGTTCATGTTCCCCTCTCCCGGAGGTCAGGGATCAGGGATCAGTAATCAGAACACACCGAGACCGGATCGTGCGGAACAAAGTTGCCTGGGCACTCTCTGATTACTGATTACTGATCCCTGACTTCTGACTCACACCAGCTCTTCCTTGCGGCTGCCGCCGCCGGCCGAACCGTCGCCGCCGTCATCGTCGCCGCCGTCGCTGCCGCCGCCGTCGCTGCCCTTGGGACGCGGCGCGGGCGCCTCGATGAACTCGAAGGCCAGCCGCTCGCTTCCGTCCTCGGAACGTTCGGTGCTCACGCGCACCACGCCGCCGCGCACCAGCTTGCCGAACAGCAATTCGTCCGCCAGCGGTTTCTTGACGTGCTCCTGGATGATGCGCGACATGGGCCGGGCGCCCATCCGGTCGTCATAGCCTTCGCGCGAGATCCAGTCGATGGCGGAATCCGACAGTTCGAAGGTGACGTTCCGGTCCGTAAGCTGCGCTTCCAGTTGCAGCACGAATTTCTGCACCACATGCCGGATCACGTCGGGCGGCAGCGGCGAGAAGGAAATGACCGCATCCAGACGATTGCGGAATTCCGGCGTGAACAGGCGGTTGACGGCCTCCTCGTCGTCGCCCTCCCGGCGGGTGCGCGCAAAGCCCATGGGCGGCTTGGACAGATCGCTGGCCCCCGCATTGGTGGTCATGATGAGCACCACGTTGCGGAAGTCGATCTTCTTGCCGTTGTGGTCGGTCAGCGTGCCGTGATCCATGACCTGCAGGAGGATGTTGAACAGGTCCGGATGCGCCTTTTCGATCTCGTCGAGCAGCAGCACCACATGCGGGTTCTGGTCCACGCCGTCGGTGAGCAGCCCGCCCTGGTCGAAGCCCACATAGCCCGGCGGCGCGCCGATCAGACGGCTGACGGTATGCCGCTCCATGTATTCCGACATGTCGAAGCGCAGCAGTTCCATGCCCAGGATCGAGGAAAGCTGGCGGGCCACTTCGGTCTTGCCCACGCCCGTGGGACCGGAGAACAGGAAGCAGCCGATGGGCTTTTCCGGCTCGCGCAGGCCCGCACGCGCCATTTTCATGGCAGAGGAGAGCTGGGTGATCGCCCGCTCCTGGCCGAACACGACGCGCCTGAGGTTCCTTTCCAGATCGCGCAGCGCCTCCGCGTCGTTGCGCGACACGGTCTTGGGCGGAATGCGCGCCATCTTGGAGATGACGGTCTCCACCTCCTTGACGCCGATCACCTTCTTGCGCTTGGCGTCGGGCAGCAGCATCTGGGCGGCGCCCGTCTCGTCGATCACGTCGATGGCCTTGTCGGGCAGCCGCCGGTCGTGCAGGTAGCGGGCGGAAAGCTCCACCGCCGTCTTGATCGCCTCTCCCGTGTAGCGGACGCGGTGATATTCCTCGAAATAGGGCTTGAGCCCCTTGAGGATCCTGATTGCGTCGGGCACGGACGGTTCGTGAATGTCGATCTTCTGGAAGCGGCGGGCCAGCGCCCGGTCCTTCTCGAAATGCTGGCGGTATTCCTTGTAGGTGGTCGAGCCGATGCAGCGCACGGTGCCGCTGGCGAGTGCGGGTTTGAGCAGGTTCGAGGCGTCCATCGCCCCGCCGCTGGTGGCGCCCGCGCCGATGACCGTGTGGATCTCGTCGATGAACAGGATCGCCCCGTCGATCGCCTCGATTTCCTTGATGACGGCCTTGAGGCGCTCCTCGAAATCGCCGCGATAGCGCGTGCCCGCGAGCAGCGCGCCCATGTCGAGCGCAAAGATCGCGGACGTGCTCAGCACGTCGGGCACCTCGCCCTGGACGATCTTGCGGGCCAGCCCTTCGGCGATGGCGGTCTTGCCCACGCCGGGATCGCCCACGAACAGGGGATTGTTCTTCTGCCGCCGGCACAGGATCTGGATCGTGCGCTCCACCTCGGACGCCCGCCCGATCAGGGGGTCGATCCGTCCGCTCTCGGCCTTTTCGTTCAGATTGATACAATAGGCGTCCAGCGCCTCGGAGCCCTGCTTGACGGTCGCCTCGCCGGTCTCGTCCTCGTCCGCGCCGCGGATGGGCCGCGCTTCGGACGCCCCCGGACGTTTCGCCACGCCGTGGCTGATATAGCTGACCGCGTCATAGCGCGTCATCTGCTGGTCCTGGAGGAAGGCGACGGCGTAGGATTCCCGCTCGGCGAAAATGGCGACCAGCACATTGGCGCCGGTCACTTCGTCGCGGCCGGAGGACTGGACGTGAATCACGGCGCGCTGAATGACGCGCTGGAAGCTCGCCGTGGGCTTGGCGTCCACGTCGTTGCCCGCGATCATGCCCGCAAGCTCGTTGTCGATGAACGACATGAGCGTGTTGCGCAGCAGGTCGAGATCCACGCTGCACGCCTTCATGACGCCCGCGGCGTCGCGATCGTCGATCAGCGCAAGGAGCAAATGTTCCAGCGTCGCATATTCGTGGTTGCGCTCGCTTGCCAGGGCCAGCGCGTTATGCAGGGCCTCATCGAGGCTTTTCGAGAAGGAGGGCACGACGCTCTATTCCTTTTCCATAGTACATTGCAGAGGATGCTGGTGTTTGCGTGCGAAGTCCACCACCTTCGCCACCTTGGTCTCGGCGATCTCGTATGTGTAGATCCCGCATATGCCGACACCGTGATTATGAACGTGCCACATGATGCGCGTGGCCTCCTCGGGACTCTTGCCGAAAAAGCGCTCGAGCACGTGCACGACGAATTCCATTGGGGTGTAATCGTCATTGAGGAGAACGACCTTGTAGAGCGACGGACGCTTCGTCTTTGGCTTCGTCTTCGTCGCGACGCCCGTTCCCGTTCCTCCGCCGACCTTTTTCTGACCGTCCTCAGACATGACCTGCTTGCCGTCCAGGCTCTTCGCTGCGCTCGACGCCCGCGCATCCGCCCTGCGCGGGCCCCTCATCCACTCCAACAGCGGCAGGACGCCGGCCGGCCGGACCGCACCGGAGACCTTACCAGCGGCGCCTTAACAGCGCGCCAACCTCATTAAATATGAAACCGGACCGTCATTGGAAGCCCTTGACAGAACGCGAAATTTTTCACCCGCGTTCCCGCCTCAGCCCGAGCTCCTTGCGGATGCCGGCAAGCCACCGTTCCACCCGGCGCCGGTTCACCCCCATATCCGACCATCCATATCTGGACCGGCTGTAGATGCCGAGTGTGGAACGGCCATCCGGCAGCGGCCAGACATGGACGGAGATGTGATCCGGAAACCCGAAGCCCTTGGTTGTCTCGACGAATTCATAGGCGCGTTCCACGCTGTCGCCGCCGAGTTGTTCCACGCGGGGCTGGCGCTGCGCGACCGCCAGCACGGCCGCCTCCAGCCGGTCGGCGTCGGCATCGAACACCGGCGCCTCGCGGTGCGGCCGGGCGGCGCACCGGTCGGGCGGGCAAACCAGATACTGGTTCGGACTCCAGCGCAGCTTCAGGGTCGCAAAGTCGAGCAAGGGACGGTCTCCGGGCAGGGGCACCAGACGCTCCCAGCAGACGTGGGACGGGGGGACCGTCTGTCAAGATGCGCGGCACAAGCAAAAGCCCGGCCGCAAGGGGCCGGGCACGGGGCGCACGGCCGGAGCCGTGCGCGATCGTGGGGAGAGGGCCGGTCAGGACGCCCGGCGGCTCTGCACCATGTCCACGAAGGCATTGAAGCGGCCGTTGAGCGGCTCCATCGTCTCGCGGGCCGTGCTGGCGAACATGTCGCTGAACCGGCTCATCTGGCCCATGTAGCTGTCGAAGACCGATTTCGTGAAATCGGACTGAAGCTCCATCCACTCCTGCGCGGTCTTCGCCGTCATGGCCTGCCGGGCCGCGGCCATGCTTTCCTCCATGGACTGGCGCGAGAAGGTGAGCGCTTCGGTGTTGATCGCCTCCATGCCCCGGGCGGCGGCATTGGCGCTGCGCATCCAGGCGTCGATGGTTTCCCTGGAGAAACCGGCGAGCTGATCGTAGCCCTTCGCGGCCTGTTCAAAGCCGTCTTTCATGGCGCCGGTGCCTGCATTCATCATGGTGTCCACGGTTTCGGAGGTGTCGCGGCCGGCGGTGCTGCCGGTGGCGGTTTTCGTTTTGGTTGTCGCTGCCATTTCGGAAATTCCCTCTTTTCGTCCTGGTTTTAAAGCGGCCGGAAATGCCCGGCCGAACTCATGTTGCACTGCATCATTAACGGCATATAAAGACGGCCTGACGTAATGTCAACGGAAATTGCTGCATTGCAATATGAGCCTGCGCCCCGCCCCTGGCGCGGCCCGATTCCAGCATCGCCGCCGCCGCCCCAAAATCCCGGCATCACAACGGTTTACCCGGGCGTACCGCCTGCGTTAAGAATATGTAAGCGCGACTTCGCAACAATACGGGTGCGTCCGGAATGGGCCGAGGTGGGCCGGATTCCAGCTCACGCGGGACGGCACCGATTCGGCAAAAGACGGAGATTGGCGCTGAGCGCGTGCTTTATACGGGTTGGGGCATGGCAAATGCGGCGGTTTGACTGGGGAATCGGCGTGCGATGGCCGGGGCGGCAGCTTTTTCGCCGGGCCGCGCTCGTTTTCCTGACGGCGATCGGCGTCGTGATGGCGTCGGCTTCGTCCGATCCGGCCGAGGCCAACCGCAAATACGCGGCGATCGTCATCGACGGGAAGACGGGCGAGGTGCTGTTTTCGCGCAAGGCGGATTACCGGCGCTATCCGGCCTCCCTCACCAAGGTCATGACGCTTTACATGCTGTTCGACGCCCTGGAGTCCGGGAAGCTGCAACTCTCCGGCAAAATCTCCGTGTCGAGGCGCTGCGCGGGCATGCCGCCTTCCGACCTGCGCATGAAGCCGGGCGAGAAGATCGAGGTGGAAAGAGCGATCAAGGCGCTGATCGTGCGCTCGGCGAACGACGTGGCGTGCGCGGTGGGCGAAACGCTGGCCGGCACCGAGTCCAAATTTGCCGTCAAGATGACGAAGAAGGCCCGCGCCATCGGCATGAAGCGGACGAAATTCCGCAACGCGTCGGGCCTCTACCACCGGGGCCAGGTCACGACGGCGCGGGATATGGCGACGCTGGGCTTGCGGATCCAGAAGGATTTTCCGCAATACTACAAGTATTTCAAGAGCCTGAAGGTGAGCTGGAAGGGGCGGACCTGGAATACGCACAACCGCCTGATGAAATATTTTCCGGGCGCGGACGGCCTCAAGACGGGCTATATCCGCGCCTCCGGCTTCAACCTGATTACGTCTGCGCGGCGCGGCAACATGCACCTGGTGGGCGTCGTCATGGGCGGGCGCAAATCCCGCAGCCGGAACCGGCACATGGTCAGCATTCTGGAGCGCAACTTTGCGCGCCTGCTGAAACGCGACGAATATGTCTATCCCATCGCCGACCGGTTGCCGGAACTGCGGCCCAAGCCCAATTTCGCGGCCATCGAGTCGCGCGAATGGCTGAAGAAGAAAGTGGGCGTGATCCCGCGCCCCAACCCGTTCCAGATCCTGCCCGACGCGGATGACAGCGAACCGGCC
The DNA here is from genome assembly GCA_046538635.1 of Alphaproteobacteria bacterium. Classification (GTDB taxonomy): domain Bacteria; phylum Pseudomonadota; class Alphaproteobacteria; order JAJFIK01; family JAJFIK01; genus JBKHIN01. The sequence continues at coordinate 764 of JBKHIN010000164.1, read as the reverse complement.
GAAGTGGCCGTCGCCCAGGCCGGTCCGCCCGCGCCCGTCTCCGGCGGCGGTACGGGAACGTCCGAGGCCGGAGATGAACAGGCGGAAACGGCGGAGACGAAAGCCGCCGAAGACACCGAAGAAAAAGCGCAAACGGCGTCCGCCGCCACGGCCTCCGCCGGAAAAGAGGAAGCGGACCGGGGCAAGCCGGAAGAGACGCACCGCCGGGCCGTGCAATCCGCGCTTCCGGTCCTTGCGGCCAGCGGTGCGGGGACATTTCCGGCCGGCGGCGGCAACCCCGCCGGCGAGGAGTTGCCGGAAACGCAGGGGACGGAGCAGCCGGTCTCGTCCGCGGCGCCCGCCGGCGAGGAAGCGCGCCAACCGGAAAGCCGGACGGCATCTGCCCGGGCGCAAAGGCCGGCGCAAACGCCGGACGGCTCGACCGGCGATTCCATGACTCAATTGATCGAGGAAGGGGACGGCCAGGTGGCGGGCGACGATATGGCCGGTCAGGTTCCCGCTCGACCTGATGACGGCGGAGACGCCGCCGAAGGCGCCGTGCAGATCGCCGGCGCCGCCCCCGGCACAAGCCATGTGGGCGCGTCCCTGCTTACCCCCAGCCGCCAGTGGGGCGTGCAGCTGGGCGCCTTCACCACGGTCGAACTGGCGGAAATCCATCTGGACAATGCCGAACGCCTGCAGCCGGACGTGCTGACGCGGGAAAAGTCGGCGCTGGTGCCCGGGGACGAGGGGTCGGGCGCGCTTTACCGGGCGCGCTTCGGGCC
>JBKHIN010000163.1:0-6768 GCA_046538635.1 Alphaproteobacteria bacterium | reverse complement strand
GGATCTGGTCGTTGAAAGCGGCCCGGCGCAGGCACCCGGATGCATCTCCAGGCGTTCCGTGGAGGCCGTATGGTCCCGGCTCGCTGCCCGGGGGAAGGACGGCCCGGCGGACCTGCTGCGCCGGCGCAGGCCGGACGGCGGACTGCCGCGAAGCGCCGCCCTTGAATTCTGGCGCGCCTGCGCCTCGGCGATCGGCGCGGCGCTCGCAGACGAAACAGGCCCGGACGCGCTAGGCGCACAGCCGGGCCTTGCGGAAGACGCGCAGGAAATGGCCGTCTTTCTGGAAATGGCCGAAGACGCGCTGGAGATCCGGGAGCGCTTTCCCCGCCCGCAGGGCATGCTGCCGGCTTCCGCACTGAATGAACTCGCCGTGATGTTCGACGACTTTGCCGACCGCCATCCCGGACGGGGCGCGCGGTTTTTTCTGCTGCTTGCGGGCCGTTTGGAGAATCCGTGGCAGGTGCTGGACGTCATGGAGCAGGTGGCCGGGCGGGTCCATTCGGGCCGTCTGAGCGCCGCGGACACGGAGACGGTGATGGAAGCGCTGTTTGCCGAACTGGATGCAGGTGCGCAATTCTTCCGTCGGCTGAATACCACTTTCTTCGATCCCGTCCGCGTTGCGGATGCGCTGCGCGCCTTTACGCGCCGGGCGGACGGCCTCGCCGGGGCCGTGCCGGAAGGCGGCCGCTGGGCCCGGCGCATGGCCGCCTGCCGAAGCGACGTGGCGGAAAAGATGGAAATCCTGATGGAGCGGGCGCCGCGCGACATCATGGCGGCGCTGCCGCTGCACAAGATCGGCCGCTTCGGGCGCGTGCGCCGCCGGCCGGATATTTCCATGCCGCCGGACGAGGCGAAGTCCGAACGGGCGCTGCGCATGGCGAAGCTGCTCGACTCCTGCCGCGCCCATGCCTCCGGCGCGGCGTTCAAGGCCGCCTACAGCGAGGCCGCCGCCGATGTGCGGGAGGGACTGAGCGAATATGCGGGTGCGCTGATCGAGGAAATGGCCCGGCACGACGCGGAGTTCGCCGCGTCCGCACAATCCTGGCTCGATTTGGTCATCAGGCTGACGGCCCACGCGGCCGGGCCGGAAGAGGCCGGGCGCCTGCGCCGCGATGCGGCCTCGCTGGGCGTCAGCGGCCTGCCCGGCGCCGCCGTGTCCTGATCCGCCGTCCGGGCCTGGCCCGGCGGGACCGGTCCTCCCGGTGGGGCCGGCGTCATCGGTATCTTAAGAATTTTACCCCAATTTCCGGCGAAACGTTTGACGGGACCGGGCGGCGCAGCGCATCACGCGAAGTTGTCCGCCTTCCGAACGCCCGATTTTTACCTAAAAATTCGTTCATGTGAATATGAACCCCTTTTTTGCGATAGTGTCCGTACCATATCCTCTGGGTGTTTTAAGACCGGGAAGAACGCGGACAGCGCGGCCGGATGCGGGAGATGCAAATGGCGGATCAGTCGCCGGTTTACGACGAGCATTTCCGGAACGAGGCCCGGCGGGCGCGCCGCCTGTTTTTCCTGTTGCTGCCGGTAGCCGGCGCCGCGGGCGCCCTGTCCTGGGCGCTCAGTTCAGGCGCCATTTCCGGCGCAGACATTGGCAAGGCCGCCGAACAAGTTATTACGTCTGTTTACGGATTTTTTGGCGGCGGTACCCGATAGAGATTCGAACAGGTGTCTTCGGGAGACCGGAGATGCCGTAGGGCGGGCCGGCTGCGGTTGCTTTCCCCCTCTCGCTCCGTTCCGGCCCGCCCGCCTTTATTATCCTCCTCACCCTCGCCCGTCATGCCGCTTTCCGGCGCTTCGCGGTTCACCACGCGACGCTCACGGTGCGTCCGCGCTTCCGGGCTCCTTTCCTTCGACGAGGCTTCGTATTTCGGCCGCGGGCAGGCGCACGAGAAAATTATCATCCACGTAACTGTCGAAGTTGGCGAACAGGGCATCGAGGTGGGCGCCTTCCAGGAAAGCGATCCATTCCTCGCCGCTGGCCGTGACATGACGGTCTGAGTTGGCCGTCCTGCCCGCCAGTTCGCCCGCCTTGATGGCCTCGTCGATGGGATCGTCCTCGATCATATGCAGCCAGAGCCGCCCGTTGCGGATTTCGTAAGCGAAAATCAGCCAGCCGGGCATGTCGTCCAGGTCACCGCCGCCCTCTCCATCGATGAACCGCATGCTGAGGATCTTGCGGTTGTTTACCTCCGTCGAGACCATCCGTACTCGCGCCCAGTTGTCCCGGTCGTCCGCATCGTCACGGCGCGCAACGATGTAGAGGCCCGAAAAGCCCGGCGCCTCTTCCGCTTTCTCCTGGCCGTCTTCCAGTTCGGGGCGCAGGACATGCAGGAATTCGCGGCCTTCCTCCGTGACCCACAGTCCCCTCAGGGCGGGGTCCCGCCCGTCCTCTCCCGGCCGCAGAACCGGATTCTCCGAAGTGACGAAACAGCCGCCCAGCAGCGGCAGGACGAGCGCCAGGGCGAAGGCGCGGCACACCGGTCCGGCGGTCATGGTGAAATCCTCCCCCTCATTACGATTTGATTCCCTGAAATTATAGCGCGATCCGTCGCCCGGGGCTGGCGCGTCCTCACCACACCGTGATGAGGACGCCCCGGCGCGGCGCTTTTCAGGGGGCCGGAAGAGATTATCTTGCGGCTGCAAACGGCGAGGAGCGGCGGTCATGGCGAAATCAGCCCGAAAAATCACCTTCACCGGAAGTCTGGGCGAAGCCCTCGATGCGCGACTGGACATGCCTTCGGGGCCGCCGCGCGCCTATGCGCTGTTTGCGCACTGTTTTTCCTGTTCCAAGGATGTGCGGGCGGCCGCTTTCATTGCGGGCGCCCTGGCGGAGCGGGGCATCGCCGTGCTGCGCTTCGATTTCACGGGGCTGGGAAATTCCGAAGGTGATTTCGCCAACACGAACTTCTCCTCCAATGTGGGAGATCTGGTGAGGGCGGCGGATCATCTGCGCGAAAACTTTCAGGCGCCCGCCATATTGATCGGCCATTCCTTCGGCGGGGCGGCGGCGCTCATGGCCGCCCGCGAGATTCCCGAATGCCGGGCCGTGGCCACCATCGCCGCCCCGGCGGATACGGCGCATGTGACCCACAATTTCAGGGACTCGATCCCGGAAATTGATCGGCTCGGCGAGGCCGAGGTGTCGCTGGCGGGACGGCCCTTTCGAATCCGCAAGCAATTTCTCGACGATCTGGAGCGCCACGAGGTTACGCAGGCCGCTTCCGGCCTGCGCCGGGCGCTACTGGTCTGTCACGCGCCGCTGGACACGTTGGTGAGCATCGACAATGCCACGGAAATCTTCGTCGCCGCCAAACATCCCAAGAGCTTCCTTTCGCTGGACGACGCCGACCATCTGCTGTCGCGCAAGCAGGACGCGGCCTATGTGGCCGGCGTCATCGCCGTGTGGGCCGGGCGCTACGTCGACCTCGGCACTCCCGCTTCCACAAGCCTTCCGGATACGGAAGAGAAACACGTGACCGTGCGCGAGCGGCGGCAGGGTGCGTGGGACGCCCTCATTGCCGCCGGGCCCCACCGCATGCTGGGCGATCAGCCCGAGCAGACCGGCGGCCTGGCCCTGGGGCCGGACCCCTACTCCTATCTTGCCGCTTCGCTGGGCCTGTGCACCACCCAGACCCTGCGCATGTATGCCGGGCGCAAAGGACTGAAGCTCGACCGCGTAACGGTGCATCTGCGTTACGACAAGGTCTATTCCGAGGACTGCGAGGGCTGTGTGGAGGGCAAGGGCCGCAAGCGCCTGACCCTGTGGCGCAATCTGCAACTCGAGGGAGAACTGACTGATGCGGAACGGCAACGGTTGGTCGAAATTGCGGACCGGTGTCCCGTGCATCGCTCGCTTCAGGAAAAGACGCCCATTCACACCGCGCTTCAAGAGGATTAACATTTCGAAGTAATGGAGGGGATCGGCGGAACGCGGTTCCGGCCGCTCCACGAGGCTCCGGATCGCTTGAGGGGCGCCGGACGCCGGACAGGGGATGCACATCAATGGCCCGCTTGCGAGCGGCCGGGAGGGTGTCCCCGGTGGATCGGCCTTCCTGCTGACCGTTATTCTTTCCAAAACGTAATGTTCACGAAAGACCGCTGTAAGACGGAGTCGTGCACACTCTCCCGGAAGCAATCCGGGAAACTGTCCGATGGTCTTTCGGCGGAACGAACAGGCAGGCGCGCCGCGAAGCCGCCTGCCGGTCGAGGCAAAATTGCCCTGGCGTGCGGGAAGGGGATGCACCCTCATCGGTGAAGGTCCCGCACGCCGCAGTCTTGCAGCGGCCCCCCGCCCCGTCACTCGAATGGGGGTCGTTGTGGCCGTACCGGCGGTAGCCGTCCTCATCCCCCCGCGCTGCCGCCGGTACGGCACTTATCTTCCCCACCTCTCCGCCTGCCGGCACGGACGCCGCGGGCAAAACGGAAGGGCGGGGTTCCCCGAAAAAACTTTGGTGCGTTTCCCCGGCAAGCTATCTTGCAGCGAGGGATCATAATGAACATTCAAGAGGCGACCGGCGGGGCCGGACCGGGCCCGGCCGAAAACGGAATGCGCATACTCGTCATCGAGGACGACCGGGAAGCGGCGGCCTATATCGTCAAGGGCCTCAAGGAGTGCGGCCATGTGGTGGACCAGGCCGCAGACGGCGAGGACGGCCTCAACCTGGCGCTGGACGGTGAATACGACGTGCTGATCGTCGACCGCATGCTGCCGTCGCGTGACGGGCTGAGCGTGGTGGAGACCCTGCGCGAGCGGGGCATCGCAACGCCGGTCCTGTTTCTGAGCGCGCTGGGCGAGGTGGACGACCGGGTCAAGGGCCTGCGCGCGGGCGGCGACGACTATCTTACCAAGCCGTTCGCCTTCGCCGAGCTGATGGCGCGACTGGAGGCGGTGGTGCGCCGCCGCGCGCCGGAGGAGGTGCGCACGGTGCTGAGCGTGGGCGACCTGGAGCTGGATCTGCTCAAGCGCCGGGTTCGCCGCGCCGGCCATGACATCGACCTGCAGCCGCGGGAGTTCAAGCTGCTCGAATATCTCATGCGCCACGAGGGGCAGGTGGTCACCCGCACCATGCTGCTGGAAAACGTGTGGGAATATCATTTCGATCCGCAGACCAACGTCATCGACGTGCATATATCCCGGCTGCGGGCGAAGATCGACAAATCCTTCGAGACGGCGCTCCTGCATACCGTGCGGGGCGCGGGGTACACGCTACGTGCAACTGATTAGACTGCTCAGTACGACAACGTTCCGTGTCGCGCTCATCTACATGCTGTTGTTCGCGGCGTCGGTGCTGTTGCTGCTCGCCTTTATCTACTGGAACACGTCGGCGTTCATGGAACGCCAGACGGAGGAGACCCTGCTCGCCGAAATCAAGGGCCTGAGGGAGCAGTACGACCGCCTCGGCCTGCGGGGACTGGCGCAGACCATCAAGCAGCGCAGCGCCAATCCGGGCGACAGCATCTACCTGCTCACCGGCCCTGCGAAGACCAAGATCGCCGGCAATCTGGACGACTGGCCCGTGGCCGAGAGCCGCGATGACGGCTGGGTCTCGTTCACCTATGAACGCCGCGTGCTGGGCGCAGGCGACCTGATCGAGGAGCGGGAGGCCCGCGGGCGTGTGTTCCGTGTGCGGAACTTATTCTACCTGATCGTCGCCCGCGACGTTCACGAGCGAAACCGGATCGAGAACACGATCCTGCAGAACCTGGCCTCGGCCATGCTGCTGATGATCGCGCTGGGGTTCGTGGGCGGCATCATCATCAGCCGGAACATCATGCGCCGCCTGGAGGAGGTGAACGAGACCAGCCGCGACATCATCAGCGGCGACCTGTCGCGGCGCGTGCCGGTGTCGGGCTCGGGCGACGAACTCGACCAGCTCGCCACCAATCTCAACGCCATGCTGGACCAGATCGAACGGCTGATGACCGGCATGCGCAACGTCACCGACAATGTGGCGCACGACCTGCGCTCGCCGCTCAACCGCATCCGCAGCCGGCTGGAGGTCACCCTCATGCAGTCGTGCTCGGAGGAGGAACTGCGCACGGCGCTGGAGCGCACCGTGGACGAGGTGGATGCGGTAATCCACACGTTCAACGCCCTGCTTTCCATCGCCCGCGTCGAGGCGGGCTCGCGCCGCGAGGACCGCACGGATGTGGACCTGAAGGCGTTGCTCGACGACGTGACGGAGCTTTACGAGCCGGTAGCCGAGGACAAGCAGTTGACCTTCACGGTGGAGGCCGGGCCCGTGCCCCCGGTGCGCGCCAACCGGGAGCTGGTTTCCCAGGCGCTCGCCAATCTCATCGACAACGCCGTCAAGTACACCGAGGCGGAGGGGAGGGTGCTCGTTTCCCTGCGGACGGTTCCTCCTGCCACGCCCAACGGCGCCCGCCGGGTGGAACTTTCGGTGTCCGATACGGGACCCGGCATTCCCGAAGACGACCGGGGGCGGGTGCGCGACCGTTTCGTCCGCCTGGAAACAAGCCGCAACACGCCGGGTTCAGGCCTGGGCCTGAGCCTCGTTCAGGCGGTGGCCCGCATGCACGGCGCCACGCTCGAACTGCGCGACGGCCTGCCCCGCGACGGCGGCCACGGGCTGGAGGCGGTGCTGTCGTTTCCGGTGGGGTGACTGAGGATACCCCGTTTACCTCGGGGCATAGAGCGTGCCCGAATTACGGGGACACAATACTTAATTCGTTTACAGCGCCGGTCTTCCGGATGCCGCATATGAATTAAGTATTGTGTCCCTGTAATTCCGCTGATGGAAAAAA
>JBKHIN010000028.1:0-14284 GCA_046538635.1 Alphaproteobacteria bacterium | reverse complement strand
CGGGCGTACCCTGCGCCTGCCCGCCGGCGAGATCGACTTTCTGAAGGCGGACCGGGACTATGTCCATATCCATGCGGGCGGGCGCCACTTCGTGGTGCGCGACACCATGCACGGGATGATCGAACGGCTGGCGCCGGCCGGATTTCAGCGGGTCCATCGTTCCGTGATCGTCAATATGCGGAAAGTGCGCGAAATTCGCCGCAATCCGCAGGGGCAGCCCGCCCTTGTCATGAAATCGGGCGAGCGCGTGCCCATCGGCAAGAGCTACCGCAAGACCGTCATGAACCGCTTCGAACAGCCGGGCGCGGCCGCCTTTTGAAACAGACGGATTCCCGGGCGGTTCAGGCTGATTGGAACATGGCCCCTGTGAAAACGTGTCAGTGCCGATAAACAGGGTGCTCCGAATCAGGCTCAGAACTTCCCTCCGTCCACGTCTTTCAGAAAGCGGATCAGCCCTTCGAAATAGCGCTCCTGGTCGTCGTAGAAGCTCATATGGCTGCCCTCCGGCAAATCGAGGGCACGGCCCCTGGGCAGCTCCCGGACCATCCAGCGCATATGATCCGGATCCATCGTATCCCAGTGGGCCACGGTCAGCAGTGCGGGCACACGGATTTTATGAAGATCGGCCGTCCGGTCCCACGCCGCAAGCGTGCCGCCGATGCCGAATTCGCTGGGCCCCTGCATGTAGACATAGAGATCCCGATTGATATGCGCGAAGGCGCGCTGCACCGGGTCGGGCCAGTCATCGAGCGGCATGCGCAGAACGTGCCGCGTGTAGTGCTCCTGCATCAGCAGGTCTTCATAGCGGGGATTATCGAAATCCTCCGCCGCCTCCAGCGCCCGGATTTCCTTCAGCGCGTCCGGGTCGAGGCGTCCCGCCAGAACCTCGTTCGCATAGCGGTCATAGGCGGGAAGGCTCGCCATCATGTTGGAGATGATGAGCCCCTTGAGGTTCTCCTGATATTTGAGGGCATATTCCGTGGCCAGAAGCCCGCCCCAGGAATGACCGAGGAGAAAGAAATTGTCCCGGTTCAATCCAAGCGCGCGGCGGACCTGCTCCACCTCCTCGACGAAGCGCGGGATCTCCCACAGGCGCCTGTCATCCGGCTGATCGCTCCGTGTGCTTCCCAGTTGATCGTAGTAATAGTATTCCACTCCGGCGCCGGGCAGGAAACTGTCGGCGCATTCGAAATATTCATGGGTGGCGCCCGGCCCGCCATGCAGGAGCAACAGCTTGATCCGCGGATTATTGCCCGTCCGCTTGGTCCACACCCTGAACTCGCCGTGCGGTGTCGCGACCGGGATCAGTTTCACGCCGCCGCTGAGAACGTCGTCCCGGCCGGTGTTGTCGAAATAATCCGCTGACATAAATTCCTCCTCCGGTTGGCGCCTGCACCATGCCGGTTCCGCGTTCAGCCGCCGCCGAAGCGGAAACGCACGCCGCCGTTGAAGGCGCGGTCCTCGCCCGGGAAATAGCGTTCATTGCCGAAGGCGAAATCCGCGCGCTCCGCATAGTCCGTATTGGTCAAATTCCGGACGGTGGCGAAGAGCTGCAGCCGATCCATCGCATCCCACACAAGGCGCAAATTCACCACGTCGTGGCCCGGATAGGTCACGCTGTTGGCCGCATCCATGAAATATTCGCCCATGTGACGCCACTCGATTTCCGCAAGGAAACTCTCCACCGGATGCCAGGAGAAGCGCACATTGGACTGGACGCGCGGCGCCGTGTCCACGTCGTTCCCCTCCCGGATGATTTCGGAACTGCGGCCCACGATGCGGTCGAATTCATAGGTATGGCGGGCCCAGGTAACCGCGGCGGTAAGCGTGAACATCTCTCCCAGCGGAATGTCCGCCAGCGCCTCCACGCCCAGATGACGCGTCTTGCCGTCCGGCACGTTGAAGCCGTCCGCATCCCGGAAAAAGAAATTGCGCTTGAACATATAAAAGGCGGTGACATCGTAGAATGCGCCCATGAACGAGCCGCGCCAGCCCGCTTCCACCGAATCCAGTTCCTCCGCCTCGATCCCGCCGACGGTCTGGTTGATCTGCAGCCGGTAGAGGTCCGTCGTCTGCGGCGCGCGTGCGCCCCGTGCATAGCGGGCATAGACGGATTGCTCCGCCCCAAGATCGTAGAGCGCGCCCAGCTTGGGCGTCACGGTGAGATAGTCGTCACTGCGGTCGGGCGGGCGCAGAAAGCGGCCGAACAGGCCTGAATCCGTGAGATTGTCGTAGGCATAATTCGTGTACTCCATACGCACGCCGCCCTCGATGCGCAGGCGCGGTGTGGCCTGCCATTCGGTCCGCACATAGGGCGCCGCCACCGTTGCGTCGATCTCGTAATCGTAATGCAGCCCCTGGACAAAGCTGAAAATGGTCGGCCGCTCCTGGTCCTCGCGCAGAAAGCCGCGCGTGAATTCGCCGTCCAGCCCGGCGATCAGCGTCCAGTCCGGCGACAGTGTCCAGTAGGCGGTGGTCAGCGCGCCCACGCTCCAGTGGCCGTTTTCCTCCAGCGCCAGGGAGGGCAGGAAATGCAGTTTGAAGTCCATGTCCGTCCAGCGCGCGAAGGGCGTGACGCTGAGGACGACGTCGCCCAGATCCCATTCCATCCGGCTTGAGAGGCGCAGGGCCTTGGCGTCCCGGAAGGCTTCCGGGTTCGGATTGGTGCGCGAGAGCGCACTGTTCTTGTAGGCATTGGGCCCGAGAATGAAACCCGCCGTCTCCTGATTGAAATTGACCGCGGCAAGCACCGTCTTTGCCGAGAATGCGCCGCCATCGTCATAATCCCAGCGCAGGGTCAGCTTCTGCTGATCGACGCCCGCCTGTTCCCGCCAGCCGTTTTCGTCCAGGATGCTGAAGCCCGCGAGCAACCCGTGCGCGCCTGCCGTTCCGCTCACCCAGCCGCGCCCCTTGTAGCGGCCGAAGGAGCCCGCGCTGCCTTCGAGCACGGCCTCAAACTCGTCCGCGGGTTCCCGCGTGATGACGTTAATCAGTCCGTGTACGGCATTGGAACCGTAAAGCACGCTGCCCGGTCCGCGCGTGGCCTCGATGGCGGCGGCGATTTCGTCATGGGCCTCGAACAGGCCGTTGACATTGGCGAAGCCCGCCGCGCGCAGGGGCACGCCGTCCTCCAGATAGAGGAACGAGCCCGCACCCGCCCCGCCGGTGAGCACGGGCGAACGGATGGAGGTCAGATGCTCCTGGCCGCTGCCGCGCTGGATGTTGACGCCGGGAAGCCGGTTGAGAGCCTCGCTGATATGATCCGCACGGATGAGATCGAGCTCGGCCGTTTCCAGCCGCGCCGCATTGCCCGCCTGATCCTCGAGCGCCGACGGCCGCCGCGTGGCGGTGACCACGATCCGGTCACTTCCGGTGCGTCCGGCCTGGTTCTCTTCCTCCTGCGCCATTGCCCCGGGCATGCCCGGAACAAGGGCAGCTGCAACGGCGCCGCCGGCTGCAAGCCATGTCCCAATTCGACGCCTACTGACCATGCTTCTAACGATACAGCCCCTCCCGGACTTCACTTTTTGTTTACCGCTTTGGCCCGCTAGCCTTCATCGGGCTCCCCGTAATCCACGAAGATCGGCGACGACCAGGCCCGCTCCGCGGACTCGGCCCGGCACTCCTCCTCGTAAGCCGTCCGGTAATCCTTGTAACACGGGTTCACCTTAACGCAGCGCCCGGCCTCGTCATAGGTGCAGCGCAGGTTTTCGGCGTTGATCGTGGGCGTGGGCTCCTGCACCGCGCGGGCATAGTAGACGGCGTCGCGCGCGGCCCCGGCAAACTCTTCATCCTCGAACGTCACGCTGCAGCCCGCGCCCTCCTTATCGCAGGCGAAACGCCGCCACGGGTCCTCGATCAGGCTCTCGACCGGCTCATCGGGGCGGACCTGCGGCCTGATGCGGACGATTTCGATATGGGTGATGCGCTTGCGCGTGTCGGAGGGATGATAGCATTCTCCCTTGCACAGATTTTCAAGGCGTTGCCCGGAAAGTCCGTTCACCGCATAATCCGGGCAGCCGGGCTTTTGCTCGAACGCGCCCAGCGCCCTAACGGTGAAGCGCGGGGCAGACGTTTGCTGCGCCGCGCCGCCCATGCGAACCGTCCCGCCGTCCGTCTCCATCTCGAACCAGAGCAGGATGCGCTCGCCGGAGGTGGCGTAGACTTCCCGCCGTTTCAGCGCCTCCCAGATCGCGCGCCGGTCGCGCCCTTGCGCATGCACGGCCACCAGCCCGCCCAGCATGAAGAAGGACGCCTGCCGCTCCGCCTCCACCAGGTCGAAGGCGGCAAGCTGCGTGTTCATGGGGTCGAAGGGTTCCGATTCGGGCCGGGGCGCCTTCCGGTCGCGCTCCGGATCGTTGATCATGCCCGGCTTGCCGGGGCCGCCGCCCTCGGTGTTTTCATAGCGGTCGATTTCCTTGAACCCGGTGCCCGGCCGCGCCCTGTGATTGTCGCTGGAACCGATAACGCCGAAGCGGAAGCGCCGCGGCTCGCCCTCGCCGCCGAAATCCCCTATCGCCAGCGCATATTGCGCCGAACCGCCGGGCCGGTAGTTGAAGGCGGGCAGGAAACAATCCTGGCACTGACCGGCATTCAGCCAATCTCCGGGCGTGGCGCCCGGCACGGTCCGGAAGCCCGAAACTCCGGCCTGCACATAATTTTCCCGCGCCATCCGGGTGCGCCGCTCGCACTCGGCGTGCGGCAGCCCTTCTTCGCGGCACCTCTTCTGAATGATCTGTCCGGCCCGCCAGCAGGAGGGCAGGTAATCGTCCGTCGGCTCCGGGCAATAGGGCTCGCCGTTTTCATCGTATTTCACGGCCCGGAAATCGCGGTATTCTTCGCTGTTTCCGTGTCCGGAGAAAATTTCGAAGAGAGGCTGGCGGCCGGGCCGCCGCAGCCCCGGCTCGAGTTGCTTGTCGAGCGTGCTGCCCGGGGGCGTGTAAAAGCCCCAGGTCGTGCCGTGGGGAATCACCATCGAGGGAAAGCCCCAGTCGTCCAGCTTGGCGAACAGGTCGCGCGGCGTTTCGGCGGTCTCGCGGCAGTCCTCCGGCAGGTCGCGCACGGGCACGCCCTCGGGGCACTTGTCCAGCGCGCGCCGGTCAGCCATGAAGCGCATGGCATCCTGATAGGTCTCGAAATCGCCGCCGGGCGAATCAAGGGCGATGGCGAGCCGCTGGCGGAAGGGCAGGCCCCGCACGGCCCAGGACGACAGCGCGCCCGGTTGCGCCTCCGCACCGATGGGACGGGCGGGCACCTTGCCTTCCTCCGTATCCAGAAAGATGACGTTCTTGTGCCCGTAGTGATTTTCGGGCTTCGAGCCGATCTGCGTCCACTCCCAGCCCAGAAAGGTCACCATGTCCGGGTTGGCGGGGTCCCCGGCCTTCGCATTGCACTGGCGCACGATGTCCTTGGTCGAACTCCATTGGGCGGGCGTCATGCCTTCGGCATGGTCGTTAATCGACCAGAAATCGAGGGCGGAGCAATAGCGCGCGAAATCGCACGCATCCGCCGGGGGATGCGCCCCCTCCCCCTGCAGCAGCGGCAGGCTGAGCGTGAAGGCGTCGAGCGAAAACGTCGTGTGAACATGCAAATCTCCGAACAGTATCTGACGGCCGCTCTCTTCGAAACCGTCCGTACCGCGATAATTCGCCTTCCGTTCCGCCACGGCCTCCGGCGGCAGAGCCTCGCCCTCGATCACGCCCGGCCCCAGGGGCTCGCCGCCGAACCAGCCGCCTGCAACGCCATAGGCCAGCACCGCCGCGGCCAGCAGCACGGCCAGCGTGCCAAAAAGAATGCCTTTTCCCATGAGATCCCCCTCCCCTTACGCCGGACACGGCACGCACGGCTTGCCCGCCCCTGCCGTATCGTGCTGTCATTATCGGCGCAAACCGGCAGTGCGGCAAGTCACGGCAGGGACACAGGGGGATGAGGGGCGAAACAATCATGCGGGCGCTGCGTGTGCGGTCCGAAAGCTTGCTGGCGTTCGCGGCCCTGCTGGGCCTGAGCCTGGCGGCGCTGGGCGCCTTCGCGCCGTCCGCCCCGCGGCCGGGTGACGCTGCGGCATTGGTCAACGGCGTTCCGGTGGCGCGCGCCGATCATGAACGCGTGATCGAGGCGCTGGCCGCCAGCAAGCGCAATCCTCTTGATACGGAAGACCGGGACTATGCGCTGACCCGCCTCATCGACGAGGAGTTGCTGCTTCAGCGCAGCGTTGAGCTGGGTCTGCACCGCAACGACCCGGCGTCGCGCAAGCGCCTGGTGGCGGCCATGCTGGAGTGGATCGCGGCCGGTGCAACGGATACGGCGCCAGAAGAGGAAACTTTGCGCACGTTCTACAAGGACAACCGCGCCCTGTTCACGCCGGCCGCCCGCATCGAGGCGGACTGGTTTCACGTCGCCCGTTCGGAACCGGACGGCGAGGCGCAGGCACGGCGCATGGCCGGGCGGCTGGCGGAGGGCGATTCCTTTTCCGAGGTGGCGCGGGACGCTGCCCCCTCCGCCATGCGCCCGCCGGACGGCCTGCTGCCACCCGCCAAGCTGCGGGACTATCTGGGGCCGTCCCTGACGGAGGAACTGCTCACGCTCTCTCCCGGCGAACCGGCCGGGCCGTTTGTGCGCCGGGACGGCTGGCATTTCCTGCTGGTGCGCCGCCGCGAGCCGGGCGCCGCGCCCGCCTTCAAGGACGTGCGCGGGCAGGTCGAGGCCGAGTATCTGCGCCATCAGGCCGATGACGCCGTGCGCCGCTATCTTGAGCGCTTGCGGCGCCGCGCGGACATTACCATCGCAGCGGATACGGACAAATGAGCCGCCTTGCGCGCCTTATCGCCCCGGGGGCGCTCCTTCTCCTCGCCGCCGTCGCGGCGCAGGCCCATACAAGCGACCGCGTCTTCTCCACCTGGACGGCGGATCAGGCGGGCGTCACGGCGAGCGTGCGCGTGCCCGCCCATCTGGCGGCCCGTTTCGGACCGGGCGGCGGCCCGGCGTTGGCCCGGCATTTCCTCCGCACACTGCAGCTTTCCCGGGGGACGGCTGAATGCGAGTCCGCGCCGGCGCCCCGCGCCCGCGTGACGGCGCAAAACGCGACCATCGTGGAACTTGCCTGGCGTTGCCCGACGCCCGGGCCGGGCACCGCAGCAGAAAAACTGAGCCTGAAGGTCGATTCGCTTTTCGCCCGGTTTCCCGGCCATGTGCATTTCGCGCGCCTGCACGTGCCCGGCGGCCGCCTGGAAGAGCATATCCTCACCCGCGGCAGCCGTCGGCTTACGGTGGAGCCGGATGCCGGGACCACGTCCGAACGCTCCTGGGCCGGAGCAATGTTCGAATATACCGGCCTCGGCATACGGCATATCCTCGCCGGTGCGGATCATCTGGCCTTCGTGATCGCCCTGATGCTGGCCGCTCCCGGCCTGCGCGCCCTGCTCTTCATCATTACGGGCTTCACGCTCGGCCACAGCCTGACGCTGGCGCTCGCCGCCACCGGCGCGGCCACGCCCGTGCCCGCCGCGATCGAGGCGCTGATCGGCTTCACGGTCGCCATCGCCGCCGTTGAGGGCGCGGGGCGGCTTTCCGGCCGGGCGCTCTCCGCCATTGCCGTCACCCTGCCTCTGGCGGGGCTGGCCATTGCAGCGGCGCTGTTCGGATCGGCGCTGCCTGCAATCACCTGGGCGGGGCTGCTGCTGTTCACCGCAAGCTACATGGCGCTCGCACGGCGCCGGCAAGGCTGGCGCTGGGCGGCGGCGCTGGCGGCCGCGTTCGGACTGGTGCACGGTTTCGGCTTCGCGGGCGTGCTTCAGGAAATCGGCCTGCCCGGTGAGCGCCTGATCCCGGCCCTGCTGGGCTTCAACCTGGGTGTGGAACTGGGACAGATTGCGGTCGTCGCCCTGGCGCTGGGGGTGGCGGAGGCAGCACGGCGCTTGACGCCAGAAGGCATCCGGGGATGGGCGGCGCACGGCCTCGCCGCGGCCCTGTGCGGCCTGGGCACCTTCTGGTTCGTGTCAAGAGCATTCGCCGGATAGACGTGCGGCCGTCAGCCTAGTGGTTCAGCCAGGGCATGTGCACATCGAACGTGGTTTCGA
This sequence comes from Alphaproteobacteria bacterium, assembly GCA_046538635.1. Taxonomy (GTDB): domain Bacteria; phylum Pseudomonadota; class Alphaproteobacteria; order JAJFIK01; family JAJFIK01; genus JBKHIN01. The sequence goes on along the minus strand of JBKHIN010000028.1, from coordinate 6,209 downwards.
GCCGCAGCCGGAATCCCCAGACCGGCTCGTAATCCCGGTCCTCCGGGAAGGTCACCTCCGGCGCCAGTTCGACCACCAGCCAGTCCCGGATGATCTTTTGCCGCCATGCGACGCGCAGCATGGCGTCCACAAGGGAATCGTCGGTGTCCGTATCGAATTTGGCCAGCGCCGAATAGCGCATGACCGACTTGTTCGAGAGCCTGTGGAAGAGGAAGGCCCGGAAACGATATTTCAGATTTTCCTCTTCTTCCGACCAGCTCGCGCCGGGCGTAAGGCGGAGGAAAAGGTTCTCGGAGAATTTGCGGTCGAAATCCAGAAAGCCGCGTGTCGCCAGTCCCTCATCGGTGAACCAGCGGGCCTCGGCGGTCACGCGCAGCGCCCAGGGATCGAGATTGAAAATCTTGCGGTAGCGGGGCCCGGCGAACACGACCGGCGAGCCGTCGCGGAAGCGCACGCCGCCCCTGATGCTCACATTGAAGCGCCTTGTGGCGTTCAGGAAGGTCTGAACCCCGAGCAGGACATTCTCCTCCTCCTCGGGATCGAGGCGGTCTATGTCGTCGTCGCTCTCGTCGAAGCCGTCATTGAGATCGCCGTTGAGGAAAAGCACCAGCCGGCGCTCAAGTCCGGGCACGGAGAGCTTGACATCGACGTCCGGCTCCAGCTCCACCCCCTCCCCGTCCTGGAAGAACGCGTCGCCCCGGAAGCGCAGGCGGGTGTAGTTGATCTCGTCCTCGAGGCGCTCGTCGTTGAAGAAATAGTCCAGCCACTCGCCCATATTGACGGCCTGGTTGAACTTGGAGGTTTCCCCCTCGACGACGATGGTGTCCTGTGGCGGCAGCTTGGGCTCCACCACCCAGGGCGCGCCCGCCGCCGCCTTGATGGGGCCAACGATATTCGCGGCATCGGATTGTCCCGCCCAGTTGTCCGCCATCGAGCCTGCATCCGCGCCGGACCGGAGCATCTCGGCGATGGCGGGGCTGACCCCCTTCAGATCGATTTCGGCGGCAGGCGGCAGCCGGTCCAGCGGCGTGCCCAGATCGGCCTGCTCTTCGGGCTTCGGCGTCTTGCCCTTCTTGTTCGGGCCGGGTTTTACGGGACCGTCGGGCTGATAGCCGCCAAGGGCATGGGCGGGCGCCGTTCCGGGCCACAGGCCGGGGGCGTCGATTCCCGCCGGAAGGGGCGCCATCCAGAGAACGCCAGCGGTAAGAGCGACGGCGGGAATGCGAAGGCGCGTCATCCGGCCGGCCGCCACATCATGGCGCCCGGTGAAACCCGCCGCTGGATCTCCGTGCCCGCCGCGGCCGTTCCGGATAAGCCCACCCAACTTCATTCCGCTCCAACCCGCGTGCGGATGTCCCGTACCGTTCCCCGCGATGTTCAGCACATAACACATTCCGGGCCTGAAAACGCCACACCGCAGCCATTTGTCCGCACCGGCCGCAAGGCAAGGCAGCGGCCCCGCGCGCCCCGCGCGGACCTTCATAAATTTTACGTTGCAAAAGGGGATTAGGCGAGTGGCCGTTTGCTCACACACAGCAGGGCCGCATGGTCCCCGCCCCGGCGCAGAGAAACAGCCAATCCGTGTGCTCAAATTATCACATGGCGCAAGGCGGCAGGGGAGCACCGATCTAGTCTTCCGGCGCGCAATACAGTTCGTAGAGGAGTTCCATGATCCGGCGCACCTTGCCGTCGGTCAGGGAGTAGTAAATCGTCTGCGCCTCCCGGCGGCCGCACACCAGCCCTTCCTGCCTCAACAGCGCCAGCTGCTGGGAAACGTTGGACTGGCGAATCCCCAGTTCCGTCATAAGGCAGGTTACACTTTTTTCCCCTTCCGCAAGCTTGCACAGGATCATCAACCGGCGCTCATTGGAGAGCAGCCGCATGATGCGCGCGACTTCCGCGGCCGACTGTTCAAGTTCCGCATGAAGAGAAAGCGGCAGTCCGCTCATCATGCCCATCCTTTCCGGTTGCCCGCGAGGCGTGAACGACGCAGGTCGCATACTTGTACAGGTTACGGGAACCGGCCCGCAATACCGCCCATATACCGGAACAGCGGGGTCGCAAAGAAACGCCAGATGGCCTGTAAGCCGGGTTCTGTACCGCGTGCACGGCGATGGCCATTCATCTGGGACGCCCGTCACCGGGCGCCTCACGCGACCGACCCGGACGGCGGCCCGGAAGCGGGCCATGTGCCGTCCCTATTTGGTCTTGCTCCCGATGGGGTTTACCGTGCCGTTCCCGTCGCCGGAAACGCGGTGCGCTCTTACCGCACCTTTTCACCCTTACCGCGCCGAAGCAGCATCGCTGCGAAGGCGGGCGGTCTGTTTTCTGTGGCACTTTCCCTGGGGTCGCCCCCGCCGGGGATTACCCGGCATCGTGCTTCCGTGGAGCCCGGACTTTCCTCACCCGGCGTCGCCAACGACGGCTCCGCCGGGCGCGGCCATCCGGCCATCTGGCATTGCTAAGGTCGTCGCAGCGGGCGCAGCCGTCAAGGGCGTGAGAGGCGAGGGAAGAATCAGAGAGAAGCGAGAGGTTTGTTCGCTCCTTTCGCTCCCCGCTTCTCTTCCCTTCTTCTCGCTCAGGTATTCTGCAGGTTGATGACCAGGCTGACGTCGCCGTCGGTGACTTCGAAATAGGCCGACTCGAACTTGGGCGGCGCCAGCACAGGCTTGGCGTCCCGGCTGAAGCCGTAGGGCTCCTTGGGCAGGCCGAAAAAGGAGAAATCCATCTTGCCGTTGCCGTTCTGGTCATGATGGACCTGCACGGCATATTTGCCCGGTTTCACATTGCCGAAGGTCACGCTGACCTGGCCCTCCCGGGCCGGGACGCGTTCGGTCCGGCAGCCGGACTTGGTGAAATTCTTGCGTTTGCACAGGCTCGCGGCGATCATGCCCTTGCCGTCGGGAACGCCCAGGATCTCGGCATGGACAAAGAATGTCGGGCCGGGCGGCTCCTCGTCCAGGCCCAGAACCGCCGGTTCCACCACCGATGCCTGTTCTTCTTCTTCCGAAGAGTCGCCGCCCGTATCCGCGCCCGCGCCGTCCTCGCTGTCTTCGGCGGGCAGCACCAGCGGCACGAACTCTTCCTCCTCTTCAGGCTCATCTCCGGGCGGCGCCGGGCCCGCACCCTCCTCCGCCGGCATCTCCGCAGCCGCGGCCTTTCCGGACTGTGCGGACTTCGCCGCGCCCTTCTCCGGAGAGGCGGTTTGACTCGACAGCGGGACGGCCACCGCCAGCGGCTCGCCCTGTTCCCGGGCGCCTGCGCCCGTCACGTCCAGTCCGGCGCACAAAAGCACCGCCACGGCCAGCCGTTCGACCGTCATGTCACCACCTGAAAAAGTTAACCTTCCACCCGAACATTTTTCGCACCTGCGGCCGAAGATGCAAGAGATCCCTCGGCTGCCGGTACGAAATCCGTTAACGCCGTGCGGTTCGCACTCCCCGCAATTCTCCCCCGGCCGGTGCTCACAGGCAATCCGGCAGATGGCGGCGCAAGAGCGCGGCCAGGGCAAGCCGGGTCTTGCCGCATGCGACGCCATCCACTTTCAGCGGGCAGTAATGACGCTGAAAGGCCCGTATCACCGCCTGCGTTGTCTCTTCATAAAGTCCGGTGGCGGAAAGGCCATAGCCCCATGCCTTCAGCCGCCGCTGCAATTCGGCCACCGCCGGGCCCTCGTCGCCGGGGCGCAGGGTGGCGGCGGACGGTCCGCCGAGGTCGGAGTCCGCCGGCATGACACCGACTCCGGCACGTTCCAGGCGCCGCCAGTCGAACAGTTCGCCCGGATCCTCCTTGCGGTCCGGCGCCACGTCGGAATGGGCCAGAACCCGGGTCGCCGGGATGGCATGGCGCGTCACGATATCCCGGGCCAGCGCCTCCACCGCCGCCATTTGCGGCTCCGGAAAGGGTTGGTAGCCCCACTCATGGCCCGGATTGACCAGCTCGATGCCCACCGAGCAGCTGTTCACGTCCCGCACGCCCGCCCAGTGGGCGATGCCCGCATGCCAGGCGCGGCGCTCCTCCGGCACCAGCCGGAAGATCGTGCCCGCCTCGTCGATCATGTAATGGGCGCTCACCCCGGCCTCCGGATCGCACATGCGCTCCAGCGCCTCCCCCGCCGTGGGCATGCCCGTATAGTGCAGCAGCAGCATGTCGATTTTGCCTGCACCCTTCCGCGGCCCATGGTTCGGCGACGGATGATTGAGAATGTCCATCTCACCCCCTCAGCGGACCGGCTCGGTCTCGCGCAGATACTGGGGCCGGCGGGCCGTGATGATCCCCACGCCCAGGAGAATCAGCGCGCCGCCCGTGGCCATCTGCGCCGTCAGCACATCCCCCAGAAAGGCCACGCCGATGGTCACCGTGAACACCGGCGTCATCAGATTGAGCGGAGACAATAACGACACTTCATAGCGTTTGAGCAAGTAGAACATGCCCGCATGGGCGAACAGGTTGGAAACCAGTGCCGTGAAGGCGATGGCGCCCCAGCCGCGCCAGCCTGCGCTCTCGAACCAGGGCTGGGGCGAGCCCTCCAGCATGACCGAGAGGGAGAGCAGCACGGGCCAGGAAATTATCGCCACCCAGGCCTGAAGCTCGAAGATGCCGATATCCCGCAGGCCCCGCATGATCACCGTGCCGATGGACGCCGAAAGCGCCGCCGCCACGCCGAAGAACAGCCCTTCCCAGTAGGCGAGCACGCGCGGATCGTAGCTGACGATGATGACGCCCGTGAAGGCGCAGGCGATTCCCGTCCAGCGCCGCCAGCCCACCTGCTCGCGCAGGAAGACCACGGCCAGCAGCGTGGAGAAGGGCAGGCCAAGCTGGCTGGCGAGCGCCACGGCCGACAGGTCCCCGGCCACCCTTATGCCGGTGAACAGGAAGGCGAACTGCAGCGCGCCGCCGCACAGGCCCACCGCCAGGATGCTCCGCATGCGGCCGGGATGCAGGTCGAGAAAGGGCAGAAGAATCATCGACAGCAGGAGAAAGCGCAGGCCGGTGAAGAGCAGCGGGGGGATTTCCAGCGTGCCGATGCGCGCCGCCGCCAGCGCCATGGCCCAGACAAGATTGATCGAAACCAGAAACACGAAATGCGGGGGGCTGAGCACGGATCGGCGTCCCGGTGACAACACGGCGCAGCCCGCAGCATGATCCATGCTTAACGCCGCGCGCAACGCCTATCCGTGCTGACGCAGCGTTCGTGTGACGTGCCACCGTCCCTCAGCCGAAGTCGTAAACCACGCCGGTGAGCCGTTCGGACACTTCCCACAGGCGTTCGGCGGCCTCTTCGTCATGGGCCCTTGCGCTTGCCCGCACGGGAACCGGGGCCCCGCGCAGTTCCAGCCGCCCGCCGGGGCCGTAATACTCGCCGCCTCTTGCCGCCGGGTCCGTCGCGGCACGCAGGAGCGGCAGGGCGCCTTGCTCCGCAGGCTGAGCGAGAAGCGCATTGCCCAGCGAGGCGATCCAGGTTCCCCAGGCCGGCCCGGCGCGGCGCGGGTCCTGCCGCTGCAGGCCGGTGGCGGCGTAGCCCGGATGGGCGGCGAGCGACATGGCCCCTGCCCCGGCCGCCCGGAAACGCCGTTCCAGCTCGAAGGCGAACAGCAGATTGGCGAGCTTGCTGTCGGCATAGGCCCGCCAGCGGTCATAGGGCCGCTCCCGGTCCGGACCGTCGAAGTGCCTGCGCCCCCTCCGGTGGGCCAGACTCGAAACCGCCACCACGCGGGAGGCCGCCGCGCGCAAGAGGGCGGGCAGCAGGCGGCCGGTGAGCGCGAAATGGCCCAGATGGTTGACGCCGAACTGCATCTCGAAACCGTCCTTCGTCTGACGGTAGGGGACTGCCATGACGCCCGCATTGTTGATGAGCCCGTCGAGGGCGGCATGCTCCGCCAGCACGGCATCGGCGCACGCCCGCACGGAGTCGAGGTCCGCGAGGTTGAGCGGCACCACCTCCACCCGCGTTTCCGGGGCCAGCGCCTGTGCGATGCGGCACGCCCGTTCCCCTGCGCGCACATTCCGGCAGGCCATGAGCACACGGGCGCCCTTCATCGCCAGCGCCTTGACCGTCTCGAAGCCCAGCCCGCCGGTGGCGCCGGTGACCAGAAACACCTTGCCGCCCAGCGGAGGCATGTCCGCCGCCGTCCAGTTTCCGGAAGCTTCAGGTCCCTGGGTCATCCGTCCGGTTCCGCCCCGGCCTTCGCCGCGCGGCCGGTCCGCGC
>JBKHIN010000162.1:0-6770 GCA_046538635.1 Alphaproteobacteria bacterium | reverse complement strand
GACTCAGCCCTTCTTAATCTCGATATGCCGTTCCCGCGACTTCACCTCCTGGGATTTCGGCATCGTGATATGCAGGACGCCCCGGTCGAAACGGGCCTCGACCCTGTCTTCGTCCACATTGTAGGGGAGCATGATACGGCGCGAAAAGTGGCCCAGGGAACGTTCGGCACGGAAAAAGTTCCGTCCCTTCTCCTCGCGCTCCTCCTTGCGTTCGCCGGTGATCGTCAGAACGCCGTTGGAGAGCGTAATGTCGATGTCGCGCTCCTGCAGGCCCGGCAGGTCCACATCGACTTCCAGCGCCTCCTTCGTTTCGCTCACGTCCACATCGGGCAGGGGCATGCCCACCTCGCCTGCGCGCGCCAGGCGGGGCATCATTCTTGAAGGCATCGACGACATGCCGACCAGGTCCTCGAACATGCGTTCCATTTGCTCGGACATACGCCTGAACGGATCGACCCGCTCGGGGATGTCGACATCCCACCCCCGGCGGCGCGGAGCTTGCAGGCTCATAAGTCTCTCCATCGGATTGAAGTTGCCGTGCTCCGATAGGGGCCAGAATTCCATTTCGAAATTCTGAACCTTAACGGACCTGTTTGTTTTGATGCGCCTCAACGGCGCGGGAGCCGCGCCGTGACCGGGGTACCTGACGGCCCGGATGGTCCCGTTCGCCACCGGATGGGTGTCACCTCATCGCATCCGCGCAGCCGTTCGACAAAGAACAACGCTATACAAAATAAACTGAAGTTACTTCCTAGGGTTCAGACTCGATCAGGTGGTGTCTTCCCCCTGATCTCGCGCCAATATTCCTCAGCGATGTCGTCGTCAATTTCCACCGGCTGGGAGCTTTCCGGATAGAGCCGGTCGTTGCCATCTTTTCGCGGACCGGAGATCCAGAATTCCTCGCCGGTCTCTATGTCGTAGTAGTTTGCCTTGAAACCGCTACCTTTCAGACTCTGAAAGGTTCTCCCACCGTAGCTAATTGACTTTCCGGTCTTCGAAAATGTGACGCGCCCGATCCGTGCCGGTCCATTGAGGGACTCAGATTTGTTCTCGATGTACATAATGCGTGTCTTCGGCATGTGGTCACCTTCCGGGCACTCTCGATCAGGTCCAGTAAGCAATGATAGTAGCGAGGGCGACAGCGGATTCGGAATTTAGGATCAATAAGCGCTATACAGAATACTGATTATTACGTAGTTTTAAACGGTCTTCCACACAAGCTTGAAATATCTTCGTTCCGGCCTGCGCCGCCCGCCGCGGGTTCAAGATCCCGTGATCGCCATGTCGCGTGCCTGAGCAAATCGCTAGGCTTCTCCCATGAGAAAGTACCTTGCGGGTCTGTTCGCCATTTCCGAAATACTCGCGATATTGATCGCAGGTCTCATTCTGGGCGGGCTCACGTCGGCAGTCCTGTTCGAGGCGTTCGGAATTGACCCGAACTCGATGGAGTATGCGGAGCAACTGACCGATCCCTGGCAGGGCGCCCTCATCACTGCAATCCAGATCGGCTCCCGCTTCTTCTGGCTGCTGATTATCGCCTTTCTGATCCTGTGGCTCGTGCACGGCGTGACGCCGCGCGCGGCGGGGGTCAGCCGCGGCGGCCATTCCTGGCTTGAACTGCTGGGTGCGGGGCTGCTGCTTTTCGCGGTCGCCACGCTGCCGGCCAAGCTGTCTCTGCTGGCGGATGTGTATTTCGACTTCGGCGAAGGTATCGCGGGATGGCAATCATGGGCACAGCAACCGGTCACGCTGGGCTATATCGTTTTCGTGCTGGCCGCCCAAATGCTGCTCCCGCCGCTGTTCGAGGAACCGTTCGCGCGCGGCTATATGCGGGTGCGGCTGGTTCGGGCCTTCGGCGCAGGGGGCGGCGTCGTCCTCACCGGCGTTCTCTTCATGCTGGCCCACGGGCATTTCTATGAGGCGGACGCCCTCACCCTCGCCTTCCTCGCCTCATCCATCTTCGCCGCGATATGCTGGGCATGGGTGGCGTTGCGCATGGGGTCGGTCATCCCGCCGATCATCGCCCATGCCCTCTACAACATTCCTGCGCCCATCGAGGAGGAAGTTCTGCTTGTGACCATCGGTGTGATCGCGCTGATCCTCCTGTTCGGCATACGCACGGCAGCGCGGGAATCCGCCTCTTTCTTCCGCGCCTTTGCCGAAGCTCCCAAGGGCCTGCTGTTGTTCGGCCTTGCCCTCGTGACCGCGGCCCTGGGCACACTGGTTCTGTTTCAGCAGGCCTTGCCGGTGATCGGGGTCGCCGCGCTCGTGCTGATGATCGCGGGCTGGTTGCCACCCATGCGGCGCTGGAGCGCGGGCGAACCCGGATAAAAAATTCGCATGCGGAACGAGGGGCACTGCGCCTGTGCCTTTCCGCGCCCCGCCGGACCGTGAGCCGCCCCCGCAGCTCGCGCGCCTACCGCCCCTTAACCTCCGCGCCCTATCCTGCCGGTTTGGGTAAGGAGAAGTGCATGCGTTTTCTTGCCGTCCATCCCGGACCTCTGATGTACACAAAGATCTTCCTCCGGCTGGAGCCGCTGGGGCTGGAGATCATCGCCGGGGCCGCCCGCCGGGCGGGCCATGAGGTGCGTCTGATCGACCTGCAGGTGGAAAGCCACAAGGCCTTTTTCCGCCTGGTGCGGCGATGGCGGCCGGACGTGATCGCCTTTTCCTGCAATTATCTGCCCAATCTTCCCGAGATCGTGGATCTGGCGAAGGCGGCGAAGCGCGCGCTCCCGGGCGTTTACATCACCGTGGGCGGACATTCCGCCTCTTTCATCGCGCGCGAATTCCTGGAGCATGGCGGCGGCGCCGTCGACTGCGTCCTGCGCGGCGAGGCGGAAGCCGTGATCGAACCGTTTCTCGACGCCGTGGAACATGACCGGGCCGCGCTTACACAAGTGCCCGGCGCGGTGACGGCGGAGGGGCAGGGGCCGCCGCCCGTCTTCGTGCAGAACCTGGATGATCTCCGCCCGGCGCGCGACCTGGTCCGCAAGCGGAACAAATATTTCATCGGCCTGCTGGACCCGGCCGCTTCGATCGAATTCTCGCGGGGCTGCCCGTGGGACTGCAATTTCTGCAGCGCCTGGACCTTCTATGGCCGCTCCTACCGCAAGGTGAGCCCGGAAGCGGCCGTGGACGAGTTGAAGCGGGTGCGCGAGAAGGGCATCTTCATCGTGGATGACGTGGCCTTCATCCAGTCCAGCCATGGCGTGGCGATCGGCGAAGCCATCGCGCGCGCGGGCCTCAAAAAGGAATATTACCTGGAAACGCGCGGGGACGTCCTGCTGCGGAACAAGGAGGTTTTCCGCTTCTGGCGCGACCTGGGCGTCAAATACATGTTCCTGGGGCTGGAGGCCATCGACGAGGAGGGGCTGAAGAAATACCGCAAGCGCGTCAATCTCGGCCAGAATTTCGAGGCCCTGGATTATGCCCGCTCTCTGGGTCTTACGGTGGCCATCAACCTGATCGCCGATCCGGACTGGGACGAGGAACGTTTCCGCGTCGTGCGGGAATGGGCGATGGAAGTGCCCGAAGTCGTCAATATCTCGGTCGCGACACCCTATCCGGGTACGGAACTATGGCATACGGACGGGCGGCGGTTGATCACCCGTGATTACCGTTTGTTCGACATTCAGCATACGGTGCTGCCCACACGCCTGCCGCTGGAACGCTTCTATGCGGAACTCGTCAAGACCCAGCAGGTGATGAACGCCAAGCATCTGCGCTGGGAGGCGGCGCGCAAGTTTCTGCCCCTGCTGGCCGAGCGCCTCATGCGCGGGCAGACCAACTTCTTCCGCATGCTGTGGAAATTCCACGAAGTCTATGACGACCGCCTGCTGCTCGCGGACCACGAAATGCCGGTCGATTATCAGATTCCCGAGCCGCCGCCGGAGCAGGAAAAGATCGCCCCCAAGATGCTTTACATTCACACGGCCCGCAAACGCCGCCCCCGCCAGATCGACCGCGACACCGAGCGCTTTGTCGACGCCACAAGGATGGGCGGGGGCGGGTAGGGATACGCCGTTGTGTCCTGAGCCGGGTGCGACATTTCCAGGCCGGAGAGCAGGGCCGGAAACGCGAGCCGTCGACTCTTCGACAACCATAGTGTCGAAAATGCAACGGGAGAGCCGGAAGACGGCGTATCTGCACGCGCCTGTTGGCGCCGCGGCCGGAACGCGTTACCACCGCGGGAGACTGTCCAATGGTGGTATCGGCATGAACATCGGTCCGTCTGAATGCCCCGCCTGCCGGGGCGCCGGAACCCCGGAAATCGGCGAAAAGAACGGCTATCCGCTGCGGCAATGCGGGGAGTGCCGGACGGCATTCGTGTCTCCCATGCCCGCCGGTGAGGTGCTCGACGCCTTCTACAGCCGCTATGCGAAAACTCCGAAATATCTCCGGAAGCAGGAAAAGAAGGTCGCCCGGGCCAAACTCAGGCTTCGCTTTCTTCCGGTGCGCCGGGGCATGCGCTTTCTGGATGTGGGCTGCAATGCGGGCTTCGCGGTGAAGGCGGCGCTGGACCGGGGGCTTGATGCCCGCGGCATCGATATCGACCGCGAGGCCATCGCCACGGCGCAGTCATGGCTGCCGCCCGACCGTTTCGAGGCCGCCTCGGTCGAGGACTATGCGGCGCGGGGCCACAGGGCGGACTTCATCTATTCCAGCGAGGTGCTCGAGCATGTGCCCGATCCGGACCGCTTCGCCGCTGCCCTGCGCGACGTGCTGGTGCCCGGCGGGCGGCTCTATATCACCTGCCCGGATGCCGGCCATTGGCTCCGGCCACGGAACTTCCTTGAATGGCAGGCGGTGCGGCCTCCCGAGCATCTTGTCTATTACACAAGGGCGGGGCTGAGGGCGCTGTTCGCCCGGCACGGCTTCGGCCGCATCCGCTTCCGGCCGCACACCAAGCCCTCGCACCGCATGACGGCGCGGGCGGAATAAACCAGGATCGCAGGCGGGCGGGACGCCGCCTCACGCTGCGGACAACCCGGCCGGCGCGAGCGGCGGCACCCTCAGCACGGGTCGCGCCGCGCCGTGCGCCGCTTCGCCGCCTTCTTGCGGGTCCGGGGTGCAGGCTTTTTGAGCGTCCGCTTCCCGGCGGTTTTCTTCGCCGCCTTCTTGGCCGCTTTCTTGGCGGTTTTCTTGGCGGTTTTCTTGCGTACCGGGCTGCGCTTGCGCGGTTTTGCCTTGAGGCCCGGCTTGCCCTCCGACGCAGAGGACTCATTGCCGCTCTTGCGGGCATCGAGCAGGTTGGGGATGCCGATGGCCGCCTGCGGGCAATCGTCGTCGCGCTGTTTGAGCCTGTCGCCTCCGGTATCGGCCGTTGCCGGGGATCCGGCGGCGCCCGCGGCCATGAGCCCGGCGGCTGCCGCGAGACCGAGCCTGTTCGTGCGCTTTCTGGTCATGAGCTTGTTCCCGTTCGCACTCCTGACAGCATGCAGGTTGCGTGCGGCAACCTGAACCGGTGCTGAACAACACGGGGTTGCGCCAACCGGCTGAAACGGGCGTACAATGCCCGGGCGGCAGAAAGGAGAGGGGGGTGAGAGTTCATCCCGTCCCGGGAATGGCGCGCCCGGCAGGGGAAGTGATCGGCGCCGTCACTGTGCGCATTCCCGCAACGCGCGCTACACTTGAATGCATTCGCGCAACGGGCGCTACCCGTGCCTGTGCGAATCGCGTTATCACACGGAAATGGAGAGAGCCTGTGTCCGCTCTGCCGCCTTTTTGAACTTCCGCGTCCTTCGCGCCTTGCATCACCTTCGCCCGGCGGCAATCCGGATGTTCATCTCTCCTGCCCCCCGCTCATCGCCGGCGCCCCCGGGCCGCCGGATGCGTGTCACAAGCAGAGGTTCGCTGGTCCAGTGGTCAAAATACCTGCGGTCAGGCCGGAAGCCCGAACCGGCCCGCACTCGCCGCCTTTTCCCCTTACCGCGGAACGCTGCGGTGGTCCGCCGTGCGGCCAGGCCGGAACGGAGCCCGGGCCATGAAACGGAACGATCTTCTCGTCTCCACCGGCCTTTCGCCCCAGGTCGTCACCGAAACGCTCTGGGCGCTTGCCTGCCGCCGCCCCGAGCCGTGGCTGCCCGACCGGCTGCACATCCTGACCACGGCAGAGGGCGCGCGCCGGGCGAAGGCCGCGCTGCTGGATCCGGACGACGGGCAGATCGCCGCCCTGGCGCGGGATTACGGGCAACCGAAGCTCGCCGCGCTCACAGATGCCTGTCACACCCATATCATCGTCGCCAATGGCCGGCCGGTGGAGGACGTGGACAGCCCCGGCGCCCACGCGGCTATTGCCAATCTCGCCGTGCGCCTGATCCGCGACCTGACCCGCGACAACGGCTCCACGCTGCATGTTTCGCTGGCGGGCGGGCGCAAGACCGTAGGCGTGCTGCTGGCGCTGGCCATGTCGCTGTTCGGCCGCGACCGGGACAGGCTCTCCCATGTGCTGGTGGGCGATTCCTTCGTCAGCCATCCGTCCTTCTTCTATCCGCCCCCGGAGCCCGGAACGATGATCCGCGACCGGAACGACAGGCTGGTGGACCCGGCAGGCGCCCGGGTGCGGCTGGTGGAAATTCCCTTCCCCCGGCTTCGCGCCGTTTTGCCGCAAGCGGCGTTCGAACGCTCGGGCTTCGCGGATGTGGTGGCCGCGGCGCAGGAGGGGGTGGAGCCGCCGCCCTGCGAAATCGATCTGGCGCGCCGGGAACTGCGTCTGGCCGGGCGCAGCGTCCGGGTGCCGCCCGCGCAGCTCGCCTGGGCCGCTGCAC
>JBKHIN010000161.1:0-6772 GCA_046538635.1 Alphaproteobacteria bacterium | reverse complement strand
GGAGACGGGCGTGCGCGAGGCCTGGACCGTGCTCGACCGCTGGTACCGGCTGGCCGGCGAGGCGGAGGCCGCGCCCGAAGTGCCCGCGCCGGTGATCGAGGCGCTCCGCGACGATCTCAACAGCCCGCGCGCCCTTGCCGAAATGCACGCCCTGGCCGACCGGGCGACCCATGGCGACAGCGAGGCCGCGGCGGGGCTCAAGGCCGCTGCGCAACTCATCGGCGTTCTCGCTCAGTCCCCGGAACAGTGGGCGTCCTGGCGTCCGGCGGACGCGCCGGAGGTGGACGAGGCCCGTGTGGAGAAGCTGATCGCCGAACGGGCCGCCGCCCGCGCCGCAAAGGATTTCGCCCGCGCCGACGCCATCCGCGATGAACTGGCCGCCCAGGGGATCGAGCTGAAGGACGGGCCCGAGGGCACCGTCTGGACCGTGAGACATACATGACCGGTGCGGCGGGAGAGGGGGAAGCGGCCGCCGCGCCGCAGGAAGCCCACGAGACGCGGGGCGCGCAGGCGGCGGAACTACGCCTCGGCCTGATCAGCGCCTTCGGGGCGTTCGGCCTGTGGGGCGTCAATCCCGTCTACTGGAAATTTCTCACCCATGTCCCGGCGTTCGAGATCATCGCCCAGCGCATCGTCTGGGGCATGCTGACATTCGCCGCGATCCTGTTCTTCCAGTCCCGCCTGCGCGCGGCCTTCCTGCTGTTGCGCACGCCGAAGATCCGCCGGGCCCTGCTGGCGAGCACGGTGCTGATCGCCGTCAACTGGCTGGTGTTCATCTGGGCCGTGACCTCCGGACGGGTGCTGGAGGCGAGCCTGGGCTATTATATCAATCCGCTGCTCTCCGTGGCGCTGGGCGCACTGGTGCTGGGCGAACGGCTCAACCGCATACAGATGAGCTCGGTGGTGCTGGCGGCGCTGGGCGTGCTCATTCTGGCCACGGGACTGGACGGCTTTCCCTGGGTATCGCTGACGCTGGCGGGCTGTTTCGCGGCCTACGGTCTGGTCCGCAAGGTGACGCCCGTTCCCTCCGCAGACGGATTGTTCATCGAAACCCTGCTGTGCACGCCGCTGGCGCTGCTCTATCTCTACTGGCTGTGGGAAACGGGCGCGGCCGTGTCGGCGCAGGCGGACGCCGCCACCTGGGCCCTGCTGATCTTCGCCGGGCCCTTCACCGCCCTGCCGCTGATGCTGTTCAACATGGCGGCGCGCCGGGTGCGGCTTTCAACGCTGGGCCTCGTGCAATATCTGGCGCCGAGCATGCATTTCGTGCTCGCCGTCGCCTTCTTCGGCGAGGCGTTCACGCCCGTTCATGCCGTGGTCTTCGGCCTGATCTGGACCGGTCTGGCGCTCTTCTCCTGGGACAGCCGCCGCCAGTACCGGGCGCAGCGGCGGATCGAGGCGGAACGTCTCAGCCATCCCCCTTCTGCGGAACGGCCCTGATTCACGAACGCCCCGCGCCGTGGGTGTAGACCAGCCGCCCGCCGAACCAGCCGCCGGCGAGCGTGGCCAGTGCGGCCAGCGCGCCCGCCCACAGGGGCCAGGGGACTCCCAGCAGCGGCTCGGGCTCCGACGCCCACCGTCCGATGAGGCTGAGGATCGCCGCCGTCAGCGCGATGGATACAAAGGCCACATGCCAGCCCGCCGTGCGCAGCGCGTCATCCCGCCCCTCGAGCGCGGCGAGGTCGATCATGCCCGCAATGGCCGCCATGAGCGCGAAGGCGACGCCCGTGCCCGTCAGCCAGAGCGCCGCCGTGGCCCAGAATGCATCGTCCGTGAACAGCCACGCCACATCGCATGCGGGCGCCAGCAGCCAGCAGGCGACGGGAAAATGCACCAGAACCGGATGAACCGGATGCCCGAACAGGCGCACGCCCCGGGACATTCAACCCTCCGTACAGGAATTGCTAATCCGGTTACACCACTGCGAAGGCGCGCAAGCCCAGGATTACGAAAGCCGACACGGCCAGCAGCGCATGCAGGCCCACGACGGCCTTGGGGTGCGGCCGGTTCCGCAGGTGAAAGGAAGCCAGAAAGAAGCCGCCCAGCGCCGCCACCACGAACAGGCCCAGCGCCGTGAGCACCAGCGTGTCGCCGGGCGCCTCGTAGGCGGCGAAGCCAAGCGTCACCAGCCCGGCCGCGCCGAAGGCCGCATGCAGCAGCGACAGCCCCCAGGGCGGCATTTTTCCGCCGAACACCCGCACGGCCATGATCACGCCGCCAATGGCGGCCACGGCGAAAATTCCCAGAGCCGTCAGCAACATGGCTTTCCTCCCTCTCCGGATACCAGGCCGCGCCCGCCGGTGGCGGACGCATTCATATTCATGACTCTTGGACGTGCAAAGCGCCGGAAAGGTTCCCGGGTCGGCGGCGCGGCGGCACCGCCTGCGGCGGTCACGGCCTACTTGTCGAACTCCGCCGGGTAGGCTTCTTCCTTCTCCTCCGGGGGCAGCGCCGCCCGGAGCGCCGGCAGCGCCTGGTTCACATGGTCCACGGTTTGCCAAAGCCGCGTGACGGAGGGATTGGCGAAGCCGCGCGCAATGGTGTTCTGGAACAGGTCCACCAGCGGCCGCCAGTAATCCCTGATATTCACCAGCACGATGGGCTTGTCGTGCTGGCGCAATTGCCGCCAGGTCAGCATTTCCAGCATTTCCTCGAGCGTCCCCAGGCCGCCCGGAAGGATGATGAAGCCGTCGGCGCGGCGGAACATCTCGGCCTTGCGCCGGTGCATGTTGGGCGTGACGATCAGCTCGGTGACGCCGGGGTGGTCCACCTCCACCGTGCGCAGAAAACCGGGGATGACGCCGATCACCTTGCCGCCCGCGTCCAGCGCCCCGTCCGCCACCGCGCCCATGAGGCCCAGCCTGCCGCCGCCATAGATCACCGTGACCTCGTTGCGCGCCATGATGCGCCCCATTGTCCGGGCCGCTTCCAGAAATTCGGGCGCATCTCCCCGGCCCGATCCGCAATAGACGCAGACCGCCTTCAATCGCTCCATCTGCGGGTCTCTCCCCAGTTTGCGTTTTCCGGTCATTGTAACCTGCGATTGGCGGAACCGGTCAAAATGTGTTCTGGCATGTGCATCCTGCCCGTGATGAAATCGGCGCCGGGTTGAAAACGCGCATATGTCCGGACCGCGCACCCTGGCGGGGAGCGCGGACGAAGGTGCGTTTGTAATGTGGGGACGGGACCATGCGCAACGCAGTCATTATCGGAATTCTGCTGGCGGTGGCCGCGGCGGCCATGCTCACCATCCGCCTGCTCGATACGGCCCCGGGACGGGGCAAGCCGCCCGCCGAAGTGGCGGCGCCTGCCGAACCGGCGAAGGAGCCGGAGGCCGCGCCGCCCGTAAACGAGGTGGCGCAGGGCGTGCTGCCCACCTTCGACATTGTGCGGGTGGACCGCACGGGCTCTGCCGTGCTCGCCGGCCGCTCGCAGCCGGGCGCGAAGGTGCGCCTCTACGCCAACGGCAAGGAGATCACCGGGGCCAGCGCGAACAAGCGCGGCGAGTGGACGATGGTGGTGGAAACGCCGCTGGAGGCGGGCAATCAGGAACTGACGCTCAAGGCGACGCTGAAGGACGGCGAGGCCCTCGCCTCGGAGCAGAAGGTGGTGGTGGCCGTGCCCGCCCGTGCCGACGAGGTGCCGCTGGTGGTGCTCGACCAGCCCGGCGCCGCCAGCCGCGTCCTGCAGGGGCCGGGCGTTGAGCCGGAAGAGGGCGCGCTCGCCCTCTCCTCGGTGGACTATGACAAGGAGGGCGGCATCATTCTCTCCGGCCAGGCGGAGCCGGAGACGGCCCTGCGCATCTATCTGGACAATGACGAACTGGGCACGGCGCAGGCGGACGGCGAAGGCCGCTGGACGCTGAAGGTGGAAGAATCCGTGCTGCCCGGCGTCTACACCCTGCGGGTGGACGAACTGACGGGCAAGGGCAAGGTGGCGCGCCGCGTGGAACTGCCCTTCGAGCGCGCCTCTCCGGAGGATCTCAAATTCGCCGAAGGCAAGGTGGTCGTCCAGCCGGGCAACAGCCTGTGGCGCATCTCGCGCTTCATCTATGGCGAGGGCCTGCGCTACACGGTGATCTACGAGGCCAACCGCAACCAGATCCGCGACCCGGACCTGATCTATCCGGGGCAAATTTTCCAGGTGCCGGGAAGGGAATAGGGGCGCTCGGAGCCCGGCGAACGGGTCAGAGGATATGGACTATTTCATTCCGCCTGTCCTGAAATCGTATTTCGGTGTTCTGACCGGCGGAAGCGGCGTGCTTCCCGGAGTGGCCTGGATCGGCTTGGTGTCGCTCCTTGTTGGAATCGTCTGGGGCATCGACAAGCGCCAGCCGCGCCTGCTGTGGTTTCTCGTTCCACTTGCCTTGAGTGAACTGGCCGATATCGTGGCCTTTTCCCTGGACGGGATGCTGGGCATCGACCGATGGGCGGCGGCCGTCGGATGGGGTCTTCTCGTTTATATTCCGGTGCAGGGGGTCGTCCTGATACGGATCTTGTATCTCCTGCACCGGCAGGGCGCGCTGATGCCGGGGCTCCTTGTTGGCGGCTTTGTGGCCATCTATGCGCTGATCCCGGTGCTCATTCTGACGATCGCAGTCGCCGCCACGGACTGATCCTCTTCCGCCCGTCCTTGCCCGCTCGCGCCAGGATTGCGCAGCCGACCCTTGGCTCCGCAAAAAAGCACCCTATCTTAACGGGTTCTGCCGTTTATCGCCGAGAGGGGCTTCGTCCATGCGCCATTACGCCAGAACCGGCCCGGAGGATCCCCATGATGAGCCGCCGTCCCGGCCGGGCGCGAAGACCATCGTCAAGGCGCTCCTGCCCTATCTGTGGCCGAAGGACCGGGCGGATTTGCGCCGCCGGGTGATCGCCGCGGGCCTGGTGCTGGCGGTCGCCAAGGGCTTCAACCTCATCGTGCCCTTTTTCTACAAGGGCGCCGTAGACGGGCTGACCGCGGAGGGCGATGCGGCGCGCGCGGCGGTGGTGGTTCCACTCTTCCTGATCCTGGGCTATGGCGTGGCGCGCGCGGCGGCTGCGGGTTTCCAGAACCTGCGTGACGTCTTCTTCGCGCGGGTTTCTCTGCATGCGGAACGTTCCGTCGCCGTCAATATCTTCCGCCATCTGCACAATCTCTCCCTGCGCTTCCATCTGGACCGGCGCACCGGGGGGCTGGCGCGCATCATCGGGCGAGGCACGCGGGCGGTGGATTTCCTGCTGCGCTTCACGCTGTTCAACATCGCGCCCACGCTGGTGGAACTGGCCATCGTCTGCGTCATCCTGACCACGATGTTCAGCTTCTGGTACGCGCTGGTCACGGCGGTCACCATTCTGGGCTATCTGGCCTTCACCTTCTCGATCACGGAATGGCGCACGAAGTTCCGCCGGGAGATGAACGACCTCGACTCCGAGGCCGGCTCCATCGCCATCGACAGCCTGCTGAATTTCGAAACGGTCAAGTATTTCGGCAACGAGGCCCATGAGGTCCGCCGCTATGACGGCGCCATGCAGGGCTATACGGGCGCGGCCTACAAGAGCATGGGCTCGCTCGCCATGCTCAATATCGGCCAGACGGTGATTTTCTCGGTGGGGCTGACGCTGCTCATGGTCATGGCGGGAAACGGCATTGCGCAGGGGAATATGACCGTGGGCGATTTCGTGCTGGTCAACACCTTCCTGCTCCAGCTTTACGCGCCGCTCAACATGCTGGGATTCGTCTATCGCGAGATCAAGCAGTCGCTGATCGACATGGAGCGCATGTTCCAGGTCATGGGCGAGAAGCCGGAGGTGACCGACGCGCCGGATGCCCGCCCGCTGAAGGTGGCGCAGGGCGAGGTGCGTTTCGAGAAGGTGAACTTCCGTTACGGGCCCGACCGGCCCATCCTGACGGACATCACCTTCACCGTGCCCGCCGGGCGCACCGTGGCGCTGGTGGGGCCCTCGGGTGCGGGCAAGTCCACGCTCTCGCGCCTGCTTTACCGGTTCTACGATCTCGAATCCGGCCGTATCCGGATCGACGGGCAGGACATTTCCCGCGTCACCCAGGAGTCCCTGCGCCAGGCCATCGGCATGGTTCCCCAGGACACGGTGCTGTTCAACGACACCATCGGCTACAATATCCGCTTCGGGCGGCCGGACGCCGCGCAGGCGGACGTGGAACGGGCGGCGCGGCTGGCGCAGATCCATGACTTCGTCATGAGCCTGCCGCAGGGCTATGACACGCTGGTGGGCGAGCGCGGGCTGAAGCTTTCCGGCGGCGAAAAGCAGCGCGTCGCCATTGCGCGCACGCTGTTGAAGAACCCGCCCATCCTGATTCTGGACGAGGCCACGTCGGCGCTCGATTCCCACACGGAACAGGAGATTCAGGGAGCATTGCGGGCGGTGGCCAGGAACCGCACGACATTGATCATCGCGCACCGGCTGTCCACCGTTCAGCATGCCGACGAGATCCTGGTGATGGAGGAGGGGCGCATCGTGGAGCGCGGCCGCCATGCCGAATTGCTGGAACAGGGCGGCCTCTATGCCGCGTTGTGGCGCACCCAGGCCCGCCTGCGGGAGGGGGAGGGCGCGGAGGACACCGGAGAGGCGCGCTCAAAAGAACCGCCCCTGAAACGCCCGGAACCCGCCCGGAGTTGAATCCTCATTCGTGCCGCCCTCTGAAATACTCCAGCACATAAACCCGCACCGCACTGGACAGGTTGCGCGGGGAGGGCGCCTCGAGGCGCGCGCCGTCGATCTCCGCGATCAGCGCATTGACGGAGCAGCCCTGTGCC
>JBKHIN010000160.1:0-6796 GCA_046538635.1 Alphaproteobacteria bacterium | reverse complement strand
CCACGCCTTCAACCGCATGCTGTTCGCCCTGCGCTGGTTCGAAACCTATGTGCCCAGAACGCTGGTGCGGCGCATGGTCCGCCACGGGGACGCCGAACATCTGCGCTCGGCGGAGCGCGAGGTGAGCGTTCTGTTCACGGACATCGAGGGCTTCACCCGCCTGTCGGAAGCCATGAGCGCGGAAGAGGTGGCGGGCTTTCTCAACGTCCATTTCGCCGTCATGTCCCGCTGCATCGAGGAGGAAGGCGGCGCCATCGACAAATATACCGGCGACGGGCTGATGGCCTTCTGGGGCGCGCCCGACGACGCGTCCGACCATGCCGAGCGGGCGGTGCGCGCGGCGCTGGCCATCCGCCGGGCGGTGAGCGAACGCGCCGGCAGTCCGCGAATCCGGATCGGCATTCACACCGGGCCCGCCGTCGCGGGCAATATCGGCGGCGCCGACCGGCTGAACTACACCATTGTCGGCGATACGGTGAACATCGCCGCCCGGCTCGAAGGCGCGTGCAAAACCCTCGTGGAACCGGGGGAAGGGGTGGCGATTCTGATTTCGGAAGCCACCGCCCGCCGCCTGCCGGGGGATGTCGCCCGCCGCGAACTGGGCGCCCGCGACCTGCCCGGACGCTCCGAGAAAGTGCGGGTATTTTCGGTCTGATATTTGGCCGGAACGGCAAAACGGCCTATATGTGCGGTGACCGCCTCTTGCGAATTCTTAGCAACTAGAGGGTCCCTCATGGACGCAGCCGCCGCCCGCAAAGCCCGGATCGCCGAAACCCCGCCCTCAGCGCCGCGCACGGGCGAGCGTCTGCCGCGCGCCGAGCCCGATCCGGTCATGCTGGAAACCCTGCTCACGCGCCGTTCCACGGTGGCCAACAGTCTGGGCCCGCCGGGGCCCGCGCCCCGCGAACTGAAGGACATTCTGCGCGCCGCCGCGCGCGTGCCCGATCACGGCAAGCTGGCGCCCTGGCGTTTCGTTGTCTTCACGGGGCGCGCCCGCGCGGAGTTCGGCGAGGTTCTGGCGAAGGCCTGGGCCGCGCAGGATGAAACGGCATCGGAGGAACGGCTGGCGCTGGAGCGGGGCCGCTTCCTGCGCGCGCCCGTGGTGGTGGCGGTGATCTCCCGTGTGCGCGAAAACCACAAGATCCCTGAATGGGAGCAGATTCTCTCCGCCGGCGCCGCCTGCCAGACCATGCTGCTGGCCGCCCGGGCCAGCGGCTATGACGGCCAGTGGATCACGGAATGGTACGCCTATGATCCCCTGGTGCGGCGCGCGCTGGGCATGGAGGCGGGCGAGCGCGTGGCGGGCTTCATCTATATGGGCACGGCGAAGGATGCGCCGCTCGAACGGGCGCGCCCGGACCTGACGGCGGTCATGCGCAACTGGCGGCCGGGCCGAGGCGCGTGAAGGCCGGGAAGGACCAGTTCAGTCCAGCGCCTCGCGCAGCCTGCGGGCCAGTTCTTCCCGGCGAAAGGGCTTGCTGATGAGCCCGGCGCCGCCGGAGGCAAGACGGGCGCTCAGCACGGCGGCCCCGGCATATCCCGACGCGAACAGCACCTTGAGATCCGGACAGACTTCCCTGGCCGCTTTCGCCAGTGCAGGGCCGTTCATCCGGCCCGGCATGACAACGTCCGTGAGCAGAAGATCGAAGCTTTGCCCGGAGGTCCTGAGCGTTTCGAGCGCCGCTTCCCCGTTCGCAGCCTCGGACGTCCGGTAGCCCAGATCCTCCAGCAGGGCCATGGCGGTGTCGCGTACCGCCGCGTCATCCTCCACAAGCAGAATGCACTCCGAGCCCTGACGGACTTCCCCCTCCGGGCCGGACCCCTCCTCCGGCCGCCCGGCGGTTTCGAAGCTGCGGGGGAAATACATCCTGACGGTGGTGCCGCGGCCTTCCCCGGACTCGATGTCGATCTGGCCACCGGACTGCCTGACGAAGCCATAGACGATGCTCAGGCCCAGTCCGCTGCCCCTGCCCACTTCCTTTGTCGTGAAGAACGGTTCGAAAGCCCGGGAGCGGACCTCGTCCGGCATGCCGGAGCCGGTGTCGGAAACCGAAATCAGGACATAGTCCCCCGGCTCCAGTTCGAGGCGGCGGGCGGTGCTCTCGTCGAAAACGGCGTTTGAGGTCGATATCGCCAACCGTCCGCCATCGTCCATGGCGTCACGCGCATTGATCGCCAGATTCAAAAGGGCCGCTTCGAGCTGGTTGTCGTCCACACAGATCGTCCAGAGGCGGTCCTGCAACTCTGTCTCCACACTCACATTCTCTTCGAGTGATCTCGTCAGGAAGTCCGTCAGTCCCCGAATGAGTTCATTCGCGTTGACCGGTTTTTCTGCGAGCGGTTGCCTTCGTGCGAAGGCGAGCAGCCGGCTGGTCAGTTCCGCGCCTCTCCGGGCGGCGTCGAGTGCGGCCGCCAGACGGCGCTCGGCCTTTTCATGGCCGCTGCCGCTCCGTTGGACGAGCTGCAGGTTACCGATGATGACGGCAAGGAGATTATTGAAATCATGCGCCAGACCGCCGGTGAGCTGCCCGATGGCTTCCATCTTCTGGGCCTGGCTGTACTGCGTCTCCATTTCGCGCTGTTCGGTGACATCCTGCATCGAAAGCACGGCGCCGAGCTTCGACCCCTCGCCGCTGTACATCGCCTTTGCGGTGCAGATGATTCGCCGCGGCGGGTGGTGGTCCGGCGCCAGCACCAGTTCCTCGCCCTCGACGGATTCGCCGCGCAACGCCCGGATGAGCGGAAGGCGGTCCTCATCGACGAGATTTTTTCCGTCTGCGTCGTAAATCCGGTATTTTTCGGCCCACTGCTCCGGCGGGGTATCCGTGATTTCCGCATGAACCATGCGTTTCGCCGCCGGGTTGAGGACGCTTAGCCGGCCGTCTGCGTCGCATGCGACGATGCCGTCCTGTATGCTTTCCAGGACGGCGTTGAGAAAACGCCGGCTGCGCTCCAGTTCGTCCGCGGTGCGCTTTCTTTCGGTAATGATTTCATTGAAGACGATGATGCCGCCGACATCGCCGTTGCCGTCAAACCAGGGATGGATTTCGCGCAGCAGCCAGTCGGCCGAGCCGTCCGGGCGTTCGAGGAGATCTTCCTCCCAGCGCATGGCCTCGCCCTGAAGACACCGGGCGTACTCCCGCTTCCACCGCTCGGGGAGCCAGGGGACGACCTCGTAGTGCGAGCGGCCGAAAATATCCTCATCGCCCAGCCGGAAGGTCTCGCGCCACCGCCTTGTTGCCGCCAGGTACACCATGTTGCGGTCGAACATGGCCATCGAGGCCGGCGCATATTCCATGAACAGGCACAATTGCTGCCCGGCGACATTGAAAGAACCGTCGGCCGCGGCAAGGGCCGCGTTCATGCCGGAAAGCGGGTACATCCCGAACTGGCCGGCGGCGATCTCGGCAAGCCCGGCCAGAAGCGACGTCTCCCTGTCCGTCAGCGGGCGGCGGGGTCTGGTATCGAGAAGGCAAAGGCTTCCCAGAGTCCGGCCCTCCCCGTTCCTGAGCGGCGCCCCGGCGAAGAACCGGATCACCGGATCGCTCTTCACCAGCGGGCCGTTGCGAAACCGTTCGTCCTCCAGCGTGTCGGGAACCACAATGATCTCGTTCTGCATGCAGATTTTTGCGCAGAAGGCGAGATGCCGGTCCGTCTCGCCGGTGTCCGATCCGCACTCGGCCAGCAGCACCTGGCGGCCTTTGCCGGTAAACGAAATCAGGACGACAGGCGCGTCGAATTGGCGCGCGGCCAGCCGGGCGACGCGGTCCAGGGCCGCACGCAGCAGAGAATGCCTTTCCGGCGTTTCCGGACAGGCCGGCTGTCCGGCGGGTTCACGGTGATCAATGGCCATGATGCCGGATTTAGGGCAGAGCGCCGCCGCCGGCCACCCGATTAATCAGGGTAAGGATACCGGGGCCGGAATCGGCTGAAACCCGTTAAGAACTCATTTCCTTTTTCATGGGGCGAACCTATGTGTGAGCGGAGCTTCCCGGAAGCTGCCTGCCCGGTAAACCGGGAGATGCGGAGGTCTTGGCATGCCGGTCGTTCTGATTGTCGACGATGATGAATACATACGCGATCTGTGGGCGGAAGCCCTTTCGGAGGAGGGCTTCGAGGTGCGTGCGGCGCCGTCCGGAGTTCAGGGCGTCGAAATTGCAAAGGCCGAACGGATCGACGTAATCGTTACCGACATTCTCATGCCGGACAAGGACGGCATCGAAACCCTGCTGGAGATCAAATCCGCCTGCCCGCACACCAGGATCCTGGTCGTGTCCGGCGGCGGCTTGCTGCTGAGCAGCTCCTATGTGCGGGTTGCGGAGAAGCTGGGCGCGGACGCCTCCTTGCAGAAACCGGTCGATCTCGAAAGGTTTTGCAATGTCGTCGCGGAACTGGCCGGTCCCCGCCCCGTTCCGGACAGCCGCTGAGGCGGCCCGGCGGCGGAGCGTGCACGCAGGGGTGTACGGATCGATCAGGGTTCACGCCGGGTCGAAGATCTTGCCCGGATTGAGAATGTTGTGCGGATCGAGCGCGTTCTTCAGACGGCGCATCAGTTCGATTTCCTCCGGCCCGCGCGTGAGGTGCAGCCAGGGTTTCTTCTCCAGCCCGATGCCGTGTTCGGCGGAAACCGTGCCGCCGATGGGCGCCAGCGGCCGGTAGACGATTTCCTCCACCTGGTGCCGTGTGTCCGCGTCGTCCGAACCCACGCCCGCCACAATGTGAATATTGCCGTCGCCCACATGGCCGAAAACGACAAGCTGCGTTTCGGGCCAGCGTGCGCGCAGGTCGTCCTCCACCTGCTTTACATAGGCGTCCATTTCGGTGATCGGCAGGCTGACGTCGAAGGCGAACAGGGTGCCGAATTGCAGCACCTGGGCGACGTCGTCGCGCAGGGCCCAGAAATCGCCCCGCTCCGCCTCGCTCTTGGCGATCACGGCGTCGGAAACGATGCCTTCGTCCAGGCAGCGCATCAGAACGCGCTCCAGCTTCTCCCGGTCCGCGCCGTTGGCGGCGCCCGCCTCGACAAGGGCATAGAACGGGTGGTCCTGGGAAAGGGGCGGCCGCCCGGGGGCGGGGGGCGTGGTGACCAGCCGGTAGAAATTGTTCCACATCAGCTCGAACGTGGTCAGCGTACCGGAAAGCGTGCTGTCCACGGTCTTCAGAAGGCCGATCACATGCTCGAAGGAGGGCAGGGCCACGAAGGCGCTGCTCGTCCCGCGCGGCCGTTCGCGCAGGCGCAGCACCGCGCGCGTGACCACGCCCAGCGTGCCCTCCGAGCCGATGAAAAGCTGTTTCAGGTCATAGCCCGCATTGTTCTTCAGCACACGGTTCATGGAGCTGACCACCGTGCCGTCGGCGAGCACGGCTTCCAGCCCCAGCACGGATTCGCGCATCATGCCGTAGCGCACGACGTGGTTGCCGCCCGCATTGGTGGCGATCATGCCGCCGATGGTGGCCCCGCCGCGCGCGCCGATATCCACCGGAAAGTCGAGGCCCGCTTCTTCGGCCGCCTTCTGCACCGTCTCCAGCGGCGTTCCCGCCTGCACCACGGCGACGCGGTTGAGGGCGTCCACCTCTTCCACCTTGTTCATGAGTTCGAGCGAGAGCTGGTATTCGTCCTTGCCCGCAATCGCGCCCTGCACGAGGCCGGTAATGCCGCCCCCGGCGACCACGGGCTGGCGCGCCTTGTGGCACAGTTTCAGGATGGCGGAGACTTCCCCGGCGGTGCGGGGGCGCAGAATGGCCTTGGCGGCGGACGGGGTGAACACGCCCCAGGTGGCCGAGCGCCCGGCCACGTCCTCGCCGGTGATCATGGAAAGGCCCGGTACGGCCGCTCGAAGGTGCGACAGATGCACTGCCATGACGTTTCTCCCGTGATGTAGTATGCGCGCCGGGCTGCGTTGCGCCTCGTCCCGTGCGCCGCCGCGCAGGGCCGAAGTTTGGTACAGGGGCGCGATGAGGTCCAGCGCCGCGCGGCGAAGGCCGCCGAAGGTAAGGAAATGGCCGAGCAAACCCTCACCGGTGAACGCCTGATGGACGGCGCCGCGCCCGGCGGCGAAGAGCAGGCTTCCGGCGCGGGCGCGCTGCCCGCGTTCAACCCGCCGCCGCTGAAAACCGGCCGCATCCGCCTGCGCACGCTGACCACCCTGCGCTGGATGGCGGTGGGCGGGCAGTCGGCGGCGCTTCTGATCGTCTACCTTATTCTGGGCTTCGATCTGCCGCTGCTGGAGTGCATGGCCGTGGTCTCCGCCAGCGTGCTGGTCAATCTCTATGCAAGCTGGCGCAAGCGCAACGTGAAATGGCTGAGCGGCAGCCAGGCCCGTTTCTATCTGGCCTTCGACCTGGTGCAGCTTTTTGCGCTGCTTTATCTCACGGGCGGCATCGGCAATCCCTTCGCGCTGTTCTTCCTGGCGCCGGTGACGATCTCCGCCAGCACGCTGGGCCTGCGCTCCACGCTGATCCTGGGCGGCCTGAGCTTCGCCTGTCTCACCATCTTGTCCTTCGTTCACCGGCCCCTGCCCTGGGTGGCGGGAGAAGCGCTGACCCTGCCCACCATCTATGTGGCCGGTGTCTGGGTGGCGCTGACCATCGGGCTTTTGTTCACGGCGCTCTACGCCTGGCGCATCAGCCGGGAGACCGAGCGCATGCGCGCGGCCATGGACGCCACCTCGCAGGTGCTGGCGCGCGAGCAGCGCCTGGCCGCGCTGGGGGCGCTGGCGGCGGCGGCGGCGCATGAGCTGGGCACGCCGCTGGCCACCATTGCGCTGGTGGCCCGGGAACTCGAACGCGACATGGG
>JBKHIN010000159.1:0-6836 GCA_046538635.1 Alphaproteobacteria bacterium | reverse complement strand
GCTGATGATGCTGCAGCGGGAGATCGAATTTTTCGGTGAACGCGAAAAAACGTAGGGTGCATTGAACGAAGTGAAATGCACGTCTACGGATTACTTTGTGGCACTCCATCAATGCGCAATTCCGCTCAACGCGTGCATTTTGGGCTTACGCCCCCATTGAGGGACGAAGCCTCGAAATGCACGCGGGTTCTTGGTTCACACGAAGGCACAAGGACTTCACGAAGAACACAACGGAATGCCGCGATCCAGTGCTCTGAACCACTTTGCTTGCACCGCAACCCCTTGGTGATCTTTGTGCGTCCTTTGTGTCTTCGTGTGAACCGGTAGTGGACGCGCGTGTGCATTTCGGGCTGCACCCTCAATACACCCCCTCC
Organism: Alphaproteobacteria bacterium; assembly: GCA_046538635.1. Lineage (GTDB taxonomy): Bacteria > Pseudomonadota > Alphaproteobacteria > JAJFIK01 > JAJFIK01 > JBKHIN01. The sequence goes on along the minus strand of JBKHIN010000159.1, from coordinate 6,462 downwards.
TGAACCCTACCCCGTCCGTCGGGGCCTGCCCCCGTAAAGCTCGTCCGCACGCGCCTCAAAGGCCGCCACCATGCGCCGGACGGCCTCGCCGAAGACCGCGCCGACGAGCAGTTGCAGCGCCTTTGAGCGGAACTTGAAATCGATCCAGAAATCGATGGTACACGAACCGTCCCTGTTTTCCTCAAAACGCCACCGGTTCGTCAGGTGATGGAACGGCCCTTCGATATACTTGATGTGAATGCGCCGCCCCGCCCGGTCCAGTGTGGCGCGCGTGCGGAACCATTCCTCATAGACCTTGAATTTGACATGCAGATCAGCCTCGACGCGCTCCCGGTCGTCTCCCAGCACTTCGCGGTTACGGACGACCGCCTTGGTGCACCAGGGGATGAATTCGGGATAGCTCGCGGCATCCGCCACCAGATCGAAAATCTGTTCGGGCGTGTACCTGACCCGCCTGCGCTGGTGATAAACCGTCACCGGTTCCGGCCGCGCCCGTTGAACGCCGCCTCCCGCGCTTCCCGCAACCGCGCGAAATCGGAATCCGCATGGTAGGACGAACGCGTGAGCGGGCTTGCCGATACCATCAGGAAACCCTTGGCATAGGCGATGGACTCGAGAGTTTTGAACTCCTCCGGCGGCACGAAACGGGCCACCTCATGGTGGCGGCGGGTGGGCTGGAGATACTGGCCGACGGTGAGGAAATCGACCCCCGCCGAGCGCATGTCGTCCATCACCTGCATGACTTCCTCGCGCGATTCCCCCAGCCCCACCATCAGGCCCGACTTGGTGAACTGCGCCGGATCGCGCTCCTTCACGGACTGAAGCAACCGCAGCGAGTGGAAATAGCGCGCCCCCGGGCGCACGGAGAGGTAGAGCCGGGGCACGGTTTCCAGGTTGTGGTTGAAAACGTCGGGCCTGGCGTCGATCACCACGTCCGCCGCCCCGTCCTTGCGCAGGAAGTCCGGCGTCAGCACTTCGATCGTCGTTTCGGGCGACTGCGCGCGGATGGCGGCGATCACCTGCGCGAAATGCTCCGCGCCGCCGTCGGCCAGATCGTCCCGGTCCACGCTGGTGACGACCACATGGGCAAGACCCAGCTTCGCCACCGCCTCGGCGACCTTGTGTGGCTCGTCCCCGTCAAGGGCGCCGGGCAGGCCCGTCTTCACGTTGCAGAAGGCGCAGGCGCGCGTGCAGGTGTCGCCCATGATCATGAAGGTGGCGTGCCGCTTCGACCAGCACTCGCCGATATTGGGGCAGGCCGCCTCCTCGCACACGGTATGCAGGCCGTGTTCGCGCACGATCTCGCGCGTTTCCCGGTAAACCCCCGATCCCGGCGCGCGCACGCGAATCCAGTCCGGCTTGCGCTGCACCGGCGATTCGGGCCGATTCACCTTTTCCGGGTGGCGGGGCCGTGCCGGCGCCCGTTCGGCGGACACATTATCGACGATCGTGACCATGAAGGGTTCCTTTCACGGCGAAGATGGAAGCCCCTGCAAGCGCCGTCAAGCGGGTGTGGCACCTCGGCACGCGGAGGACGAAAACTTAGCGGGATCAAGGGGCTTGGCAAATTGTTACAGGCATTTAATTTAGGATGATGCAGGGCTCGGGGTAGACTTCGAGCCTGAGGGAAAGCAACGAGGCCGCACCGGTGTTCGAGACCATCACATCCATGATCGGCGTGCCCGGGGCCGTTCTGGCCATCATCTGGGTGGTGCTGATCGGGTCGCTCTTCCTCGTGACGAGGGGGCTGAGCCGGTCCCTGGCCTGGGCATTCGTGGCCGGGGGGCTGGCGATTCCCGCGGCCGTGCTCCAGCTGTGGCCGATGGCCGCTCCCAATGCCTGCAGCGATACGGTGCTCGCCGACGGTGAATCGGCGGACGGCCGTTACGCCTATCGCATCCTCAAGCACAAGTGCCGGGGATCTTCGGAACTGGCCTACCGCGTCGACCTGGGCCGGAGGAATCCGGCGACGGAGCAGGCGGCGCTGCGGCCGGTGATGCGCTCCTACGGCTTTCCCCGGCCCGTCGCCGTGCGTCAGGTGGTGGACAACCACTTTCTGATCTACCTGACCTCCGATGGCCGCGAGCAGGTGCCTTTGAAGATCTCACTCGACCCCGAGACGGGGGAGCCGTCCTACATGCACCGGTTCTTCCAGGGCCACAGCGACCGCAGCTTCACGGTCAGCAGGCTGTCGGAAACCTCCGGCGCGCCGCCCCGGCCGAGCAGCGGCAAGGGCGAAGAGTGCGACAAGGGCAAACGGCGCGTAGCCGGCGATCTGAACCCCACCGTCAGCGCCCAGCCGGAAGCCGTGCCGGAGAGAAGTGCGGCAAGCCGTCAGCATAGTTTGAGGTTCCGCTTCACCCTGCACGGCCTTCTGCCGAACGGCTGAGCTAGTCTCCTGATTCAGATGTGCAGCACCCGGCCGTAAGCGTCGAGCACGCTTTCGTGCATCATTTCGGAGAGCGTGGGATGCGGGAAGATGGTCTCGATCAGTTCCTTTTCGGTGGTCTCCAGCGTGCGCGCGATACCGAAACCCTGAATCAGTTCGGTGACCTCAGCGCCGATCATGTGCGCGCCGAGTAATTCTCCCGTCTTCGCATCGAATACCGTCTTGACCAGGCCCTCGGGCTCGCCGAGCGCAATGGCCTTGCCGTTGGCCATGAAGGGAAAACGCCCGACACGGACTTCGTGGCCGGCTTCCTTGGCCGCCGCTTCCGTCAGTCCCACGCTCGCCACCTGCGGCAGGCAATAGGTGCAGCCCGGAACGTTGGTGACGTCCAGCGGATGGACATCCTTCATTCCGGCAATGCGTTCGGCCACCATGACGCCTTCATGGCTGGCCTTGTGGGCGAGCCAGGGCGGCCCCACTACGTCGCCGATGGCATAGACGCCGGGCGCGCCGGTTTCGCACCATTCGTTGACGGCGATATGGCCGCGCTCCACCCTTATGCCCAGCTTGTCGAGATCGAGGCCTTCCGTATTGCCCACAATGCCCACCGCCAGGATGATGCGATCCACGGTCAGTTTCTCGCTCTTTCCGTCCCTGTGCTGAATGACGGCCGTGACCTGATCGCCGTGCTTTTCGACATTTTCGACCTTCGCTGACGTATGAATTTTCATGCCCTGCTTTCTGAAGGATTTCTCGGCGAAGGCAGAGATTTCGGCATCCTCCACGGGCAGGATGCGGTCGAGCACTTCGACGACGGTCACATCCGCGCCCATGGTGCGGAAGAAGCTGGCGAATTCGATGCCGATGGCGCCCGAGCCGATCACCAGCAGCGATTGCGGCATGACGGGCGGCACCATGGCCTCGCGGTAGGTCCAGATCAGCCGCCCGTCGGGCTCGATGCCCGGCAGGGAGCGGGCGCGCGCGCCGGTTGCGAGGATGATATTCTTCGCCCGGTACTCCGTGGACCGCCCTTCCCTCTCGACGGTGATCCGGCCTTCGCCCGCCAGCCGGGCCTCGCCCTCGATCACCTGGACCTTGTTCTTGCGCATCAGGAACTTCACGCCGCCGGAAAGCTGGTCGGCCACCTTGCGCGAACGCCGGACCACATTGTCCAGATCGAAGCGGATGTCGCGGGCGGAAAATCCGTACTCATCCAGATTGTTCAGGATGTGATAGACCTCGGACGAGCGCAGCAGCGCCTTGGTCGGGATGCAGCCCCAGTTGAGGCAGACCCCGCCCAGACGTTCGCGCTCGATGACGGCCGTCTTCTGGCCCAGTTGGGCGCAGCGGATGGCCGCCACATAGCCGCCCGGCCCCGAGCCGATGACGATGGTGTCGAAGGAAGTGTCGGTCATTAGGTTTTCCCCGATCTGAAAAACATCCGGGACGAACGGCGGTCCACTCGCCTCTTGCCGCTTCCACGATGCGTGCCTGCCGTGTGCGGCTCACAGCATCATGGTGACGGGGTCCTGGATGTAGTCCTTGAATACCTTCAGCCATTCCGCGCCCAGGGCGCCGTCCACCACGCGATGGTCACAGGAAAGGGTCACGGTCATCATGGTGGCGGTGGTCAGCTCGCCGTCTTTCACCACGGGCCGCTGTTCGCCCGCGCCCACCGCCAGCAGCATGGAGTGCGGCGGGTTGATGACGCCGGTGAAATGCTTGATGCCGAACATGCCCAGATTGGAGACGGAGAAGGTGCCGCCCAGATATTCCTCCGGCATCAGCTTGCGGTTCCGGGCGCGCTCGGCCATGTCCTTCATCTCGCGGGCGATGGTGGCGAGCCCCTTGGTCTCCGCCTTGCGCACGATGGGCGTGATCAGCCCGCCATCGAGGGCGACGGCCACCGCCACATCCGCGTGATGGTGGCGCAGAATGGCTTTCTCCGTAAACGACGCATTGGCGGCCGGCACCCGCATCAGGGCCAAAGCGGAGGCGCGCACCACGAAATCGTTCACGGAGATCTTGTAGGCGTTCTCGCCTTCCGGCGAGCGGGCGTTCAGGTCCTTGCGCATGGCGAGCAGGGCGTCGATCTCGCAATCCACCGTCAGATAGTAGTGGGGCGCTTCCTGCTTGGCCGCGGTCAGCCGCTTGGCGATGGTCTTGCGCATGCCGTCGAGCGGATATTCGTCATAGGAATCGGGCTCGATGCCGTAGAGGCGCATGTCCTCGCCGGGCGCGATGGCGGGCACCTGGCTGGGCGCTTCCGCCGCTTCCGGCCGGGGCGGAGCTTCGGGCCGCGCCGGGCGCTCTTGCGGGGCGGGCCGGGGCGCACCCTTTTGCGCGCCTTCCACATCGGCCTTGACGATCCGCCCGTTCGGGCCGCTGCCGCGCACCTCACGCAGGTCGATGCCCTCCTGCTCGGCGATCCGCCGCGCCAACGGACTGGCGAAAATACGTCCGTCGCCGCTTTCGGGCGCCGCCGGGGCTGCCGAAGGACGTTCCTCCGCCTGACCGTCGCCCCCGTCCGTTGGCCGGGAGGGGGCCTGTGTCTGATCAGTAGTCTGACTTTCTCGCGCCTGTCCATTTCCGGAGGCCGCAGCCGCCCCGCCCTCCTCCAGCGCCGAGGCATCCTCGCCTTCCTCCAGCAGCATGGCGATGGTGGCGTTGACCTTCACGCCCTCCGTGCCTTCCGGCACCATAATTCTGCCGATCGTGCCCTCGTCCACGGCTTCCACTTCCATCGTGGCCTTGTCGGTCTCGATCTCGGCGATGACGTCGCCCGGCTCCACATGGTCGCCTTCCTTCACCAGCCAGTTGACCAGCGTCCCCTCTTCCATGGTGGGCGACAGGGCGGGCATCGTGATGGGTATGGGCATGACGTCCTCCAGTGACCGCGGATCAGTAATCAGGGATCCGAGGGAGCGACGTGAGCGGCTTTGCCTCGCGCTCCGGCCCGGGCTATTGTCAATGGCCAATCGACACACTTCATCTGATTACTGATCCCTGATCCCCGATTACTGATAACAGACCGCCCTCGCCGCCTCGATCACGTCGCGGGTCGCGGGCAGGGCAAGCTTTTCCAGATTCGCCGCATAGGGCAGCGGCACGTCCTTGGCCGAGACGCGCAGCACCGGTGCATCGAGATAATCGAAGGCGCGCTCCATGAGCAGCGCGGAAATCGTCGCACCGATGCCTGCATTGGGCCAGCATTCCTCCACCGTGACGCAGCGGTTGGTTTTCTTGACCGAGTCGATCACCGTATCGATGTCCAGCGGGCGCAGGGTGCGCAGGTCGATCACCTCGGCGTCGATGCCGTCCTCCGCCAGCGCGTCGGCGGCTTCCAGCGTCAGTTCCATGGAGCGGCTGAAGCTGACCAGCGTGACGCCGCTCCCCTCACGGACGATCCGTGCCCGGCCGATGGGCAGCACGAAATCGTCCAGCCTGGGCACCTCGAAGCTGCGGCCATAGAGAATTTCATTCTCCAGAAAGATGACCGGGCTCGGGTCGCGGATCGCTGCCTTCAGCAGCCCCTTGGCGTCCGCCGCGCTCCAGGGGGCGACCACGGCAAGGCCCGGCACATGGGCGTACCAGGCCGAATAGTCCTGGCTGTGCTGGGCCGCGACCCGCGCCGCCGCCCCGTTGGGCCCGCGGAACACGATGGGACAATGCATCTGCCCGCCCGACATGTAGAGCGTCTTGGCGGCGGAATTGATGATCTGGTCCATCGCCTGCATGGCGAAATTGAAAGTCATGAACTCCACGATGGGCCGCAATCCGGCGAAGGCCGCGCCGACGCCCAGACCGGCGAAACCGTGCTCCGTGATCGGCGTATCGACCACGCGCCGGTCGCCGAACTCATCCAGCAGGCCCTGGCTGACCTTGTAGGCACCCTGATAGTAGGCGACTTCCTCGCCCATGAGGAAGACGCTCTCGTCGCGGCGCATCTCCTCCGCCATCGCATCGCGAAGCGCCTCGCGAACGGTCTGCTTGACCGTTTCCGTGCCCGCCGGAATGTCGGGATCGGCCGCAGGCGAAGGGCGCGGCGGCTCGGCGCGCGCGGCGGGCCGGGC
>JBKHIN010000158.1:0-6894 GCA_046538635.1 Alphaproteobacteria bacterium | reverse complement strand
CCTTGGGATGGTCTGCCAGTTCGCAGAGCCGGGTTGGCGAAACGCCGCCCTCCGCGGCGGCCTCGTGCGGATGCACCCCCACGGAACAGCAGATGCGCTCCTGGGCTTCCGCGATGGCGCGCACCCGTTCGAACGTGCTCATGCGGGTCGAGATCGTGACCATCAGGCCGACGCCCGCGGCCTCGGCGCGCGCCACCACGCCCGGCAGATCCTCCCGGAGGCCGTCGAAATCCAGATGGCAATGGCTGTCCACGATCATGGCGTGCGCGGTCCTTGCTGTCGGGCTGCCGAAGGAAAGCGGGATTACATCTCCCGCGATGCCGTCTTCATGAGAAATCCGGCGCTCAGGAGCGCCTGCTTTCGGTCCAGATTGAGCGTGGCCGTCTCGCCGAACACCGTGCGGACCTTGTCCCACGCCTCCAGCCAGCGATCAAGGCGTCCCAGGGCGGCGGCGCGGCCCAGCCCTTCGCCGGCCGAGCCCGGCGGCCCGGCCGCGTCGCCGGATTTCATGTGAATGACGGCTTCGATGGCTTCACTCATCAACTCGCCGGTGAGCGCAAAGCTCTGTTCCGCTCCACGCCCGCCGGCCTGATCGGCCAGACGGTGCAGACGCGCCGTATCCATCTCGGGAAGGCCGCTCATGAGACCGGTGATCTGCTTGTAGATTTCCAGGCCGCCATGCGCCGCCAGCATCAGCGCACGGCCGGCGCTGCCGCGCGACAGCCAGGCCAGCAGCGCGGCGTCCTCGCCGGAAAGTTCGGCGGTGCCGTGACGGCGCACGATTTCCGTCACGGCGTCCGGGGCAAGCGGGCGCAGGCGCAGCGTGCGGCAGCGGGAGCGGATGGTGGGCAGCAGCTTTGCCGGAGCATGGGCGACCAGCAGCAGCAGGACCTTTTGCGGCGGCTCCTCAAGAAGCTTCAGCAAGGCATTGGCGGCATTGGCATTCATGTCGTCGGCGGCATCGACGATCACGACGCGCCAGCCGCCCTCGCCCGCATGCTGCGCCAGAAATCCGTTGAGGCGGCGCACTTCATCCACATTCAGAACGGTCTTGAGACGCTTCGTCCGCTCATCCCAGGGGCGGCGGAGGATCAGGAGATCCGGATGGGCCTGCGCCGCGATCCGCCGCGCCACCGGGTCATCCCCCGGCACGGAAAGGCTGTCGGCGGGGCCGCCCCCTACCCCGTGCCTGAGAACCGCGCGGGCCATGCGGTAGGCCAGCGTCGCCTTGCCGATGCCCTGCGGGCCGCAGATCAGCCAGGCATGGGGCATGCGCCCGCCTGCCCGTATGCCGGCAAACAGCGCTTCCTCCGCCTCGTGCCCGACAAGATCAAGCGTCTCGCGCGGGTGCGGCAGATCCTCCAGCCGGTCGCTTTCCGGAATCTCCGTCATTGAGGCGTCTCCGGTCCCCCTTGGTCTTCCAATAGAGGGGCCACTTCCTTCCATACCTCGCGCGCCACCTGATCCGGCGGCGGCGCCGCATCGATCAGACGGCAGCGGCCGGGTTCCCGGTGCGCAAGTTCCCGGAACCCTTCGCGGACCCGCTCCTGAAAGGCCTCGCCCTTCGCCTCGAAACGGCCGCCGGGTTCTCGTGCTTCCACACGGGCGAGACCGGTCCGCACGGGCAGATCCAGGATCAGGGTGAGATCCGGTTTCAGGCCTTCGAGCACCGTGTCGTCCAGCATATCGAGAACAGTCTCCGGGACGCCGCCAGCCCGTCCCTGATAGGCGCGGGAGGAATCGGCGAACCGGTCGCACAATACCCATGCGCCCCTGCCCAGCGCAGGCCGGATCACCTCCAGTACATGGTCGCGGCGGGCGGCATAGACCAGAAGCGCTTCGCTCAGAGCGTCCCAGCGGCCGGGCGGCGCCTCCAGCAGCAGGCGGCGGACGGCCTCGGCGCCGGGCGAGCCTCCGGGTTCGCGCGACAGCACGACAGTCACATCCAGCACGCGAAGCCGTTCGGCGAGCAGCCGGATCTGGGTCGATTTACCGGCCCCGTCCACTCCTTCGAAGGTGACGAAACGGCCCCGGCGCGCGGCAGTTGGGTCGACAGTCGTGGCCATGCCGGAAGCGCCGGGGCGCCTCCCCTCCCTGATTGCGCGGCCCGGATCAGCCTTCCGGCGCCGCCGTCCCGGGCTCCGCCTCACCGCCTCCGCCGGCGGGCCCGCCGGCCTCCTTGACCGCCATGATGTCGCCGAAAAGGAGATGCTTGAGCGCGAAGGTGAGCTTGCCCGTCAGCCCCACCGCCGGGACCGAGGAGGCCGTCGTCAAAGGCACTTCGATGTCGCTGCGGCCGGGCACGCTGACCTTGACGACGCCCACTTTCCGCCCGGCTTCCACGGGGGCCTTCAGGGGCGCGTCGTAAACCGCCTCGACCTTCATCTTCCGCCGCGACGGCCGGTCCATGATCAACGTTACGTCCTTGCCGACGACAAGGGGAACCGTTTCCGCTACGCCCATCCAGACGTCGGCCTTGCCGACCACCTGGTTGGCTTCGAGAATGTCGTATTTCGCGAACTGGCTGAACGCCAGAGACATCAGGCGGCGCGCTTCGGCGGCGCGTTGATCGATGGAATCAAGGTCGTTCACCACCAGGATCACCCGCCTGCCGTCCCGTTCGGCCGAGGCCACCAATCCATAGCCCGATTCCTCCGTGTGCCCCGTTTTCAGCCCGTCGGCGCCGGGGAAGCTGTAGAGCAGCGGATTGCGATTGCCCTGCTTGATGCCGTTCCAGGTGAAGTCGGTTTCCGCATAGTATTCGTAGTATTTCGGATATTCCCGGATGATGTGCCGCGCCAGCAGCGCCAGCTCGCGCGCCGTCGTGCGGTGCTCCGGATGCGGCCAGCCGGTCGCATTCGCAAAGGTCGATTTCTCGAGGCCGAGGTCGCGGGCGCGCTCGGTCATCATCCGGGCGAACTCCTCTTCGGTGCCGCCGATGGCCTCCGCGATGGCAATCGAGGCGTCATTGCCCGACTGCACGATTACGCCCCGCAGCAGCGCCTCCACGGGAATTTCCGAATTAACCTTGGCGAACATGGTCGAGGATCCGGAAGCCGCGCCGCCCTTGCGCCATGCGTTCTCGCTGACGAGAAACTTGTCCGTCAGCGACACGTCGCCGTTCTTGAGCCGGTGAAAGAGCATTTCCACCGTCATCAGCTTGCTCATGGACGCCGGCGCCATCAGCTCGTCGGCGTTCTTCTCGAACATGGTCAGCCCGGTCTCGGCGTCCATGAGGACGGCGTATTTCGCCGGCGTTTCGATCGCCTGGGCCGCTCCGGCGGCAAGACCGAACAGCCAGACGAAAAGAACGGCTCCGCGGATTCGTTTCATCGCGCTCTAAAACTCCCTGATGGAAGGTCGCGCGCTCATCCGGCGCGGCGACGCTCAATCACTGACGATCCTGGCGTCGTTTTGGCCCAGATTGCGCAATTGGGCAAGGATGCCGTTGGCCTCTTCGGCACTGGCGAAGGGGCCCACCCGAACGCGGAAGAACTCCCGGTTCCCGACCTGCACCGGATTGATGGATACCCTGGCGCCGGTTATGGCCTTCATAATGAGCCGGCGCAAGGAATAGGCATTTTCCGGCACGGCGAAGGCTCCCGCCTGGATGAATAACTTTCCGGTCACGGAGGAGTCGGCTGAGCTTTCAGCCGGAGCCGCTTCCCCGTTCTCCGCGGCCTCGCCGGAAGGGGCGTCCTCTCCGGTCTGCGCTTCCGCCGTCACCTTCTCGATCAGTTCTCCGACCGGATCCGCCGGGGCTTCGGGAAGCTCGGCATCCTCCTCCGCCGCCGTTTCGGTTTCGGCCGGTTTGCTCTCGCCCTCCTCCGTTGCTTCCGACGACCGGGGCGTCAGAACCGCCGCCTTCACTTCGGCGCTGGGCGCCGCCCGCGCGGGCAGATCGTTGGTGGACTTTTCCGGCTTGGCCATCCGGAACATCTCCAGGGGCGCGCGGCCCAGCATTTCGACGCGCACCCTTGCGGTGCCTTCTTCCTTGAAGCCCAGAATTTCCGCCGCCCGCTGCGAAAGGTCGATCAGCCGGTTTTCGACAAAGGGGCCACGGTCATTGACGCGGACCTCGACGGATTTCCCGTTTTCGATGTTGGTGACCCGGACCCGGGTCGGCAGGGGCAAGGTGGGATGGGCCGCCGTCAGCGCGCGCAGATCGAAGGTCTCACCGTTTGCTGTGCGTTTGCCATGATGGTCGATGCCGTACCACGAGGCGACGCCCACTTCGTTGTAGGTCCAGTCCTCGGCCGGATGATACCGGACACCGTTTTCCTCGTAGGGTTTGCCGACCACATAGCGGCCCTGCGTCACCGGCACGTCCGGCACCGCGCGGGCTGCCGGCTTTTCCGGCTTTGACGTTTCGGATTCGAATGTCTGGCAGGCGGTCAGCGCCGCGCATGCACCAAGGATGGCCAGCGCTTTTGCCGGCGCCGGAACGAGCCGCCGTTTCGCCGGCCGGCGCCGCGGCCACGATGCAGTTCGCATAACGGCCATTCAATCTCCCCGTACACAGCCGCCCTGCCGGGCGGCCGTCGCGCAACATCCCAGAAACCCTAAATTTTTTAACTCACGGGAGATCGCTCCGCAAGAAGCCGCCCGCCGTTCGTACGTTCCTTGCAGCAAAAGTCCCGGCGCCCCTCAGGGCCGCCGGGAGCATCCGTTCGGAAATCAACGGGTTTCGCGCGGGCTTTCAGAACTTGTAGCCGAGCGATGCGGAAATCTGGTGGGCGGAAAAGTCATTGTTCGGATTGCCCGGAACGTCGTCGATTTCCGCTTCCGTCACCAGAAAACGGTAATTGAAGCCCAGCATGGTGTGCCGGCTGATGTGGTAGTTGAAGCCGCCACCGAACTGGTAGGCGAAGCCGGAGCCCTCATCGACCTCATCGTCATAGAAGCCGACGCCCAGACCGCCGCCCACATAAGGAACGAGGTCGCCGCGCATGTCGAAGTCGTACCAGACATTCCCCATAAGGGCCGTCAGGTCCACATCGCCGGGCAAGCCGTCAAAGTCCTGGGAACGGTGGCTGAGTTCCGCCTCGACGCGGACATCGCCGCCCGATCCGCCGAACAGGCCGTCAAAGCCCAGCGTGCCGCCGAAGAGCAGGCCGGAATCCAGATCGACCTCGAATACGTCGTCGAAATCGACTTCGCCGCCGAGGCTGCCACCGATGAAACCGGTGGCGTACGGTCCGCTGTGCCGGGACAGGCTGTTGTAGCCGCGATCCCGCGCGGCATCCGCGGGAGGCGTTCCGGCCGCCAGCAGCAGCGCTGCGGCTGAGGCTGTGATCGCGCGATTCCGTATGCTCACTTCATGGCTCCTTTCGTACATGTTGGGGGTTCACATACTTTCAGGCCTGCCGCCGGGCCATGTTTTCCGATGGTCGTTCCGGCGGCCAAACAAAAACGGGGATCGGTCCCGAAGGTTCCGATTCCCCGTCACCACGCGATGACGCCACCGAGATGCGGCGAAGTGATGGCACGCTGCGTGAATTCCGTGTCATGGCCCGCACGGACGGAAATGAAGACTGCACGGCTCAGAATTTGTAGCCAATGGCCGCCGAAAGCTGGTGCCCGGAATAGTCGATTTCTTTGTCGAGCGAGATGTCCTCCAGGTCGAAGTCCGCCACCAGATAACGGTAGTTGAACCCCAGAAACCAGCTTCGGTTCAGGTGATAGTTCACACCGCCGCCGAGCTGAAAGACGAAGCCGCTCTGGTCATCGGCCTCCTCGAGAAAGCCCACGCCCATGCCCGCGCCCAGATAGGGAACGAGGCGGCCGCGCACCGCGAAGTCGTACCAGAGATTGCCCGTGAGCGTGGTGATGCTCACCTCTTCGCCGGGAGGACCCTTGAGATCCTGCGACCGGTAACTGGCCTCTGCCTCGAACCGGAAATCGCCGCTGTCGGTCAGGAACAGATCATCGTAGCCGATGGTGCCGCCCCCCAGAAAACCGGCTTTCTGGTCCACATCGAACGTGTCGTCGAATTCCGTCTGCCCGCCAAAAGCGCCGCCGGCGAAACCGGTGACGTATGGTCCCTGATGCCATGTGCCCGCTTGCCGGGCGGAGCGGCAGGACATCGTTCCGGCCGCCATGGCGAGGATGGCGGCAAAGGTTGCAAGCATGCGCATTCGTCTGCTCACCTCAGAGCTCCTTTGCTAGGTGTTTGGAATCAAACGCAACGCATACTGCCGGCCGATCCGGCGGGAGGGCCTGACCGTAGAACTGCAGGTCAGGGAACGCTGCCGCACGCATACGGAGAGGCCCGAGCATGCCCGATTCCCCCACGCTTGTCTGGTTTCGTCAGGACCTGCGCCTCACGGACAATCCCGCGCTCCGGGCGGCGGCCGGTTCGGGGCGGCCGGTAATCTGCGTTTATGTGCTGGACGACGAGACGCCGCGCCGCTGGAAGGCGGGCGGAGCGGCCCGCTGGTGGCTGCACCACTCTCTGAACGCCCTTGGGCACGCTATTGAAAAGAAAGGCGGAACGCTGATCCTGCGCCGGGGCCGTGCGGACCGGGAAATCCTGCGTCTTGTCCGGGAAACCGGCGCGGAAGCGGTCCGCTGGAACCGCTGTTACGAGCCCTTCGCCGTAAAGTGCGAGAGGCAACTGGAAACAGCGCTTGGCAGGGAGAGGGTGAAAACGGAGAGCTTCAACGCCGCCTTGCTCTATGAACCGGGCAGCGTGTGCACGCGCAACGGCGATCCCTACAAGGTTTTCAGCGCCTTCTGGCGCGCGGCGCGGGAAATCCACGAGCCGGAGACGCCGGAAAGCGCGCCGGAACGCCTTCCGGGGCCGTCACCGGCGCCGGAAAGTGACCGCCTGGAGGAGTGGGATCTGCTGCCCCGCAAGCCCGATTGGGCGGGCGGTCTGCGCGAGACATGGAC
>JBKHIN010000435.1:0-2505 GCA_046538635.1 Alphaproteobacteria bacterium | reverse complement strand
CCGGTGCTGAGCCTGTCCGTGCGCCGCGAGGACAGCCTGCGGGCCTGGTTCGACTGGCTCGACGACGCGCTGGCCGCGCACCGCGTCCGGGTCGCGGAAGGCCACACCACGCGCCCCGCCGTGCAGCCCGAGGGCGCCGCCCTTCATGCCGCGGAGTAAGCCCATGACCGAGCCCCGTGAATGGCTTGAGCGTATCAGAGCTTTGGACCTGCCGGACAAGATTCGCATAATGAACGTCTGCGGCGGGCATGAGCGCGCCATCTCCGCCGCCGGCCTGCGCGGCGCCCTGCCCGAATCCGTGGAGCTGATCCCGGGGCCCGGCTGCCCGGTGTGCATCTGTCCGGAGGAGGACATTTATCACGCTATCCGCGCCGGGCTGGAGGAGAACATCACCGTCGTCTCCTTCGGCGACATGCTGCGCGTGCCGGTGAACGCGCCGAAATCGGAGCCGCGTTCGCTGGAGCAGGCGCGTGCCGCCGGGGCCGACATCCGTCCCATCGCCTCGCCGCAGGAGGCGCGGCGCATCGCCGAAGCGAATGGCGGCCGCCCGGTCGTGTTCCTGGCCGCGGGCTTCGAGACCACCACCGCGCCCGTCGCCGCCATGATCGCGGAGGGCATCCCGGAAAACCTGTTCATCCTGCTGGCGGGGCGGCGCACCTGGCCCGCCGTCGCCATGCTGCTGGACTCCGGCGAGCCGGGCTTCGAGGCGCTGGTGGCGCCCGGCCATGTCTCCACCGTGATGGGTCCGGAGGAATGGGCCTTCGTGGCGGAGAAGCATTATATTCCGTGCGCGGTCGCGGGCTTCACCGCCGGCAGCCTGCTGCCCGCCTTTTACTCCGTGCTCAGCCAGGCGCTGAACGGGCGGCCCGTGCTGCATAACTGCTATCCGGAAGTCGTGCGTCCGGGAGGAAATCAGGCAGCGCAACGGTTGCTCGATGAGACCATGAACGTGGTGGACGCCAACTGGCGGGGCATCGGAATCATCCCGCAGTCGGGCTATGCCTTGCGGGAAGCGTTCGCCGCCCACGACGCGCGGCAGCGCTTCCCCCTGGCGGAAAGCGCGCGCAAGCGGGCCGGGGAAATGCCGCCGGGCTGCGATTGCGCCCGCGTGGTGCTGGGCAGGATTTATCCCAATGAATGCGTACTCTATGGCCGCGCCTGCACGCCGCGCCGCCCGGTGGGCCCCTGCATGGTTTCGGACGAAGGCGCCTGCCGCATCTGGTGGTCGAGCGGGGTGCGCGAGCCCGCCGACGCCGCCTGAGGCGCCATGAGCGCCGGTCACGCCCTTCACCCCACACGCAGCCGCGCTCCGGCGGAGACGGTCCGTGCACGGACCATCCGCATCGAGGGGCGCGTGCAGGGCGTGGGCTTCCGCCCCTTCGTCTACCGCACGGCCCATGCGCACGGCGTCGCGGGCCGGGTGCTGAACCGGGGCGGCGAGGTGCTGATTCATGCGGAAGGCCCGGGCGAAGCGCTTGAGGCCTTCATGGCCGCCCTGGGGGCGGACCTGCCGCCGCTGGCGCGGATCACGCACTTCGAGAGCGCGGAGGCTGCGCCCGAGGGCTGCGCCGGGTTCATCGTCGCCGAAAGCGGCGCGGCGGAACGCCTGTCGGCCCATGTGCCGCCGGACCTGTTCACCTGCCCGGCCTGTCTTGAGGAACTGCGCGATCCGGCGGACCGGCGCTACCGCTACCCGTTCATCAACTGCACCGACTGCGGCCCGCGCTACACCATCATCCGGGGTTTGCCCTATGACCGGCCGGCCACCAGCATGGCGGGCTTTCCCTTATGCGAACCCTGCCGGGCGGAATACGAAAATCCGCTCGACCGGCGCTTTCATGCCGAGCCCGTCGCCTGCCCGGACTGCGGCCCCTCGCTCACCTGGAGCCGGGGCGGCGAGCGCGTCACCGATACGGAAGCGGCGATTGCCGCCTGCATCGAGGCGCTCCGCCACGGCGAGATCGTCGCGGTCAGGGGCATCGGCGGCTATCACCTGATGTGCGATGCGGCCGATGAAGACGCCGTCGCCCGCCTGCGCCGCCGCAAGGCGCGTCCCCACAAGCCGCTGGCGGTCATGTTCCCCCTTCAGGGGGCGGACGGGCTCGACGCGGTGCGCGCCGCGGCCCATCTGGAGCCCGAGGCCGAAGCCCGCCTTCTCGATCCGGCGCGGCCCATCCTGCTGGTTCCGGCGAAGCAGGGAAACGGCCTCGCCCCCTCGCTGGCGCCGGGGCTTGGGGATCTGGGCGTCTTCCTGCCCTACAGCCCGCTGCACCACATTCTGCTGGCGGATTTCGGCCGGGCGCTGGTGGCGACGTCCGGCAATGTCTCCGGCGAGCCCGTGATCACCGGCCCGGACGAAGCCGAGGCCCGGCTGGGGCGGGTGGCCGATGCCTTCGTCCATCACGACCGGCCCATCGTCCGCCCGGCGGATGATTCAGTGTACCGCATGATCGGCGGCAGGGCTTCCCCCATCCGGCTGGGAAGGGGCGCGGCTCCGGTGGAGTT
>JBKHIN010000434.1:0-2505 GCA_046538635.1 Alphaproteobacteria bacterium | reverse complement strand
GCGTACGGTCGGGAAAGATCACATAGGCCGGCACGCCGTTCCGGCGCGCCAGTTCCGTGCGCAGCGCCTTCAGCCGGTCGAAGAGGGTGCGCTCTTCTCCGGAAAGCTCCGCCGCCATCGCGGCGCGCGTCTGCCTGCGCGCCGGGCGGGCCGTTCCCGGCCCCTCCTTCCGTATGGGGAAGGATACCTCGCCGCGCAGCAGGGGACGGCTGGTGCCGGTGAGTGTCAGCCCGCCCTGGCCGGCGGGATCCTGCTCCAGCGCGCCCGCCGCCACCAGCTGCCGGATGATCGAATGCCATTCCGCAGCCGCGCGGCCGTCACCCACGCCGAAGGTGGGCAACCGGTCATGGCCGAAGGCCGCCACTTTCGCCGTCTTCTTTCCGGTCAGCACATCGATGACATGGGCCGCGCCGAAGCGCTGGCCGGTCCGGTATACGGCGGAGAGCACCTTTTGCGCCTCCACCGTGCCGTCCGTCACCGCCACCGGATCGAGGCACAGGTCGCAGTTTCCGCACGGATCGATGCTCTCTCCGAACCAGGCCAGCAGCGTCCGCCGGCGGCAGCCCGTGGCCTCGCAGATGGCGAGCAGGGCGTCGAGGCGGCTCCGGTCCACCCGTTTGGTTTCCTCCGGCTTTTCCGACAGGTGGATCATGCGGCGGCGCTGGCGGATATCGTTCAGGCCGTAGAGCATCAGCGCTTCCGCCGGTGCGCCGTCGCGCCCGGCCCGGCCCAGTTCCTGGTAATAGTTCTCGACGCTGGCAGGCAAGTCTGCATGCAGAACGAAGCGCACGTCGGGCTTGTCGATGCCCATGCCGAAGGCGATGGTGGCGACGATGACGATGCCGTCCTCCTGCACGAAGCGGTCCTGATGGGCCCGGCGCTTTCCCTGTTCCATGCCCGCATGATAGGGCAGTGCACGGATATTCTGCCGCTGGAGGAAATCCGCCATTTCCTCCACGCCCCGGCGCGAAAGGCAGTAGACGATACCGCTTTCGCCCTCATGGCTGCGCACGAACTCCAGCACCTGCCGCCGGGCATCGCGCTTGGGCGTTACCCCGAGGCGGATGTTGGGCCGGTCGAAGCCGGAGACGAAGGTTTCCGCCTCGCCGCGGAACAGCCGCGCCACGATATCGCCGCGCGTAGCCTCGTCGGCCGTGGCGGTGAGCGCGAGAAGGGGCGTGCCGGGAAACAGGCCGGGCAGGCGCGCCAGCTCCAGATAGTCCTTACGGAAATCATGCCCCCATTGCGACATGCAATGGGCCTCGTCCACCGCGATCAGGGAAATTCGCATATGCCGCAGGCGCTCGATCATTCCGCCCCCGAGCAGCCGTTCGGGCGAGAGAAAGAGCAGCTTGAGATCAGCGTTCTCCAGGCGCTCCAGAATGCGCCGGTTGTCTTCCGGCGCGTTGCCGGAACTCAGGGAAGCCGCGGCCACGCCGGCCGCTTCGAGCGCCGCCACCTGGTCCCGCATGAGGGATATCAGCGGAGAGATCACCAGCGCCACGCCCTCATTCAGCAGCGCCGGAATCTGATAGCAGAGGGACTTGCCCCCGCCCGTGGGCAGCACCGCCAGCGTGTTCCGCCCCGAGAGCACCGAGCCGATGATCTCCGCCTGGCCGGGCCGGAACGCCTCGTATCCGAAAACCTCCCGCAGAACGGCGCGCGCGGCTGTAAGTGACGACATGATGACCCTGGTGCCGGCGAGGAAAGAATCACCGGCGCATCATGCCAGACCGTCCCCGGCAATAACAGGAACGCCGCCCCCGCATCCGGACGGACTATCCCTCCCGCTTGATCACTGAGCCGTCGGGGGAAACCAGATACCACCCGCCGCCGAAACTGTGGATGTCCTGCCCGGCGATCTGGCCGGTTCCGCGGTCGCCCACATAGTAGTAGAGCGGCCAGCCGCCATAGGTGACCTGCGTGGAACCGTCCTTGCGCTTTGTGGTGCCGAGAAGCTTTTTGTCCAGCTTGCCGCTCACCCTGGGCAGGTCCTTCGCGAGCACGGGCGGCCAGGCCTCCGCGCAGGCGTCGTAGCAGACGCTCCGGGCTTCCTGCCTGCCCTTGCCGGGCTTGTCGGGCGTGAACATGTAAAGTGACCTGCCGCCGCCGTCGGCGACGTAATTGCCGTAAATCTCGCTCTGCTCGGACTTGAGCCGGTCCACCGTGTGCCTGGCGGCGGCCAGAGCCGCGGGCGCTGCAGACACGAGAAGGGCACTTGCCAGAATACCGGTCACGAGCGTTTTCATGTCGGTTCTCCTTGCTGCGGCGGGAAATCCCGCCCCCGGACCGCCGCGGCGGTGGTGTTCGGAGAAGGACACAAGGGACTTAACAGCGGGCCAACGGGGAGCAGGGGCGACCTGAGGAGAATCGATGCTATAATGTATGTTAACTGATTGATGACAATAAGAGAGTCTGAGTTCCGTCCCGTGACCATCGACATGCATATTTCCTGCCCCCTGCGTCTGCGGCGCTGTGCGCTGCACAGCCGGGAAGGCAAGCAGG
>JBKHIN010000157.1:0-6937 GCA_046538635.1 Alphaproteobacteria bacterium | reverse complement strand
TGCTTTCCGGCGCGGACTTCGTTTCCGCCGCTTCCTCGGCAGACGCGGAAGCCTCGATGCTCACCGGCGTGCCGTCGGGATTGACGCAAGAGAAACCCGCGCCGCTCAGCTTCGACATCAGGTTATTGGCCTTCTCGTCGCAGAAGCTCTTGTCCGACGTGGCATACCAGAGCACGCGATTCTCCACGCCCTCGGTCGGCTTGGCGTAGTGCACCTCGCACAGGCGGCCCTGCGCGCCCGGTTCGACCAGGTTCACATGGCGCACCGTTTCGCCGCGCTTGCAGACCACCGGATCGGCGGGCGCGGTAGAGGAATCCGCATCCGCGTCCTCCGCCTCGGTAGCGGCCGTTTCTTCCGCGGCCACGGTCGTGTCGGGGCCGCTCACATCATTCGCGACGGACGTATCGGGCGCTTCCGGCGCTTCGGCCGTCTCCTGCGCTACGGTCGGCGCACAGGCCAGCAGCATGGCCGCCGCCACCCCCACATAGGTGATTTTTGTCATTTGCAACCTCCTGAAGTCACGCGAGAAACTTTGGCGTCCGGCAACCGCCGGGCCGCCGCATGACAGTGTTCTCAGGGCGAGACCTGCCTCCCCATGTATTGGTCGTGGCACAGGAATCGGGCGGCAGCAAGGCGAAAAGCACACCTCAATGCCCTGTTCACGCCGCCGGTGTGGCGGAGTTCGCCGAGGCCGCCGCCATGCGTTCCTTCTGGATGCCCTCCGCCAGCAGGAAAGCCAGTTCCAGCGCCTGGTTGGCATTGAGCCGCGGGTCGCAATGGGTGTGGTAGCGCGAGGAGAGATCGGCCTCGGTGATGGCGTCGCCCCCGCCCAGGCATTCGGTGACGTTGCGCCCGGTCATCTCGAAATGCACGCCGCCCGCATGGGTGCCCTCCGCCCGGTGAATGGCGAAGAAGTCCTCCACCTCGCGCAGCACCTGGTCGAAAACGCGCGTCTTGTAGCCGCTCGCCGTCTTGATGGTGTTGCCGTGCATGGGATCGCAGGACCAGACCACGCTGCGGCCCTCCCGCTTCACCCGGCCGATCAGTGCAGGCAACTGCCGGGCCAGCTTGTCGGCGCCATAGCGGCAGATCAGGGTGATGCGCCCGGGCTCGTCCTGCGGGTTCAGCGTGTCCAGCAGGCGGATCAGCGTGTCCGGGTCCAGCGAAGGGCCGCATTTGACGCCAATGGGGTTTTTCACGCCGCGCAGGAATTCCACATGGGCGCCGTCGGGCTGGCGCGTGCGGTCGCCCACCCACAGGAAATGGGCGGAGGTGGCGTACCAGTCGCCGGAGGTGGAATCGACGCGGGTCAACGCCTCCTCATAACCCAGCAGCAGCGCCTCGTGACTGGTGAAGAATTCCGTCTGGCTTACCTGCGCCGTGGTTTCCGGCCCCATGCCGCAGGCGGCCATGAAGCGCAGCGCCTCGGAAATCCGGTCCGCCGTCTCCCGGTAGCGCGCGCCCGCCGGGCTGTCGGCGACGAAATCCATGTTCCACTGGTGTACGTTGTAAAGACCCGCATAGCCGCCCTGCGCAAACGCCCTTATGAGATTGATGGTCGCCGCCGCCTGGCCGTAGGCGCGCAGCATGCGCTCCGGATCCGCCTCGCGGGCGCGCTCGTCGAACTCGATGCTGTTGACGATGTCGCCCCGGTAAGAGGGCAGCTCCCGCCCGCCCTGGGTTTCGGTGGCCTCGGAGCGCGGCTTGGCGAACTGGCCCGCAATACGGCCCACCTTCACCACCGGCATGCCCGCGCCGAAGGTGAGCGCGGCGGCCATCTGCAAAATCACCCGGAACGTGTCGCGGATAGTGTCGGCGCTGAACTCGGCGAAGCTCTCCGCGCAGTCGCCGCCCTGCATCAGGAAGGCCTCGCCGGCCGCCACTTCCGCCAGCAGGTTTTTCAGGCGCCGCGCCTCGCCGGCGAACACCAGGGGCGGGTGGCTCTTCAGGCGCGCTTCCGCCGCCGCGAGCGTGTCCGCGTCGGGATAGTCGGGCTGTTGCAGCGCCGGCCGGGCGCGCCAGGAAGCCGGTGTCCAGTTGGTGCTCATTTTTGCGTTCCGTCGGGACCTTTTCGTTCTTCCCCTTCCCGCTCATCCCTGCGGAAGCAGGGATCCAGAGCGGCCCGCACCAAGCCGTGATGACCGTATTGCTCTGGATGCCCGCTTGCGCGGGAAAGAGCGGAGACAGGGAGTTGCCTCAAGCTCAGTTCATTCTGTTCTAGCCGAATTGCCGCTTACAGCGCAATTTTTGTGCGGACACCGGCCTTAAATTCGCACGAAACTGCGCGACCGCTCAGGGGGCCGCGCGCGGGGCGCCGTGCGTCACCTCCATTTCCTGCGGTACGTATTTCTCCCGCATGGTCACCATTTCCTCCGCGGCGGAGGGATGCACGGCGACCGTATCGTCGAACTGTTTCTTGGTCGCGCCCATATTCACGGCCACGGCGGCAAGCTGGATCAGCTCGGGCGCTTCCGGCCCGATCAGATGCACGCCCAGCACCCTGTCCGTGTTCTGATGAACGACGAGCTTCATCAGCATGTGTTCCTGGCGCCCGGTGACGGTGTGCTTCAGGCCGCGGAAATAGGCCTTGTAGATGTCGACGGCGTCGCCGTAATGCTCGCGCGCCTCCAGCTCTCCCAGGCCCACCGTGCCCACGGCCGGCTGGGAGAACACCGCCGTCGGCACATTGCGGTAATCGACCGCCGACGGATTGTCGTTGAACAGCGTCTCGGCCAGCGCCATGCCCTCGCGGATGGCCACGGGCGTCAGGTTCATGCGGTTGGTGACGTCGCCGATGGC
This sequence comes from Alphaproteobacteria bacterium, assembly GCA_046538635.1. Taxonomy (GTDB): domain Bacteria; phylum Pseudomonadota; class Alphaproteobacteria; order JAJFIK01; family JAJFIK01; genus JBKHIN01. The sequence goes on along the minus strand of JBKHIN010000157.1, from coordinate 4,138 downwards.
GTAAATGCTCTCGCAGGAGGAGCGGGAATGATCGTCCACGATCACCGCGCCCACCGCGTCCAGCTTCACGCCCGCGCTTTCCAGTCCCAGCCCCTTCGTGTTGGGATGGCGGCCGGTGGCGTAGAGCACCAGGTCGGCCTCGAATTCCGCCTCGTTGCGCGCCACCACCAGAAGGCCGCCATTCGTCTTCTCGATGGACTTGACGTCCATTTCCGTCTCCACGCGGATGCCCTTTTCCTCCATCTCGCGGCACAGCGTGGTGCGGATGTCGAGGTCGAAGCCGCGCAGGGGCTGCGCGCCGCGATAGAGCATGGTGGTGTCCACGCCCAGCCCGTTCATGATTCCGGCGAACTCCACCGCGATATAGCCCCCGCCCACAATGACGATGCGCTCCGGCAATTCCTCCAGATGGAAGATTTCGTTGGAGGTCACCGCATGTTCCACGCCGATCACGCCGCCGGGCAGGGCGGGCCAGGCGCCTGTGGCGATCAGGATGTATCTCGCCGTGACCTCCCGGTCCTCCGCCTCCAGATAGACCGTGTTCGGACCTTTGACCAGAGCGCGGCTTTCGATCAGCTCTGCGCCCGAATTGCGCAGGTTGCGCTGATAGATGCGGCTGAGGCGGCCGATCTCCTTGTCCTTGCTGGCGACGAGCGTCTTCCAGTCGAAGCGCGTCTCGCCCACCGTCCAGCCGAAATTGACGGCGTCCTCGAATTCTTCCGAGAAATGGCTGGCATAGGTGAACAGCTTCTTGGGCACGCAGCCCCGGATCACGCAGGTGCCGCCCGGGCGGTATTCCTCCGCCACGGCGACACGCGCGCCGTATTGCGCCGCCATGCGGCTGGCCCGCACGCCGCCCGAGCCCGCGCCGATGGTGAACAGGTCGTAGTCGAAATCACTCATGCAAAATCCGCCCGTTTCTGCGGTGCGGGCGTACCCGCCCGCGGCCCGCATCCTTGCCATGCCGTTTACATGTTCTGGAGGTTCGGGACCGCCAAATCAACGCGCGTTTTCGTCAGTTCCCCTGCGCTGCCGCCGCGTCCTCGTCCGGCGTGTCCGCGGGCAGGGCCAGTTCGGCCGTCAGCGGCCGGTGGTTGGAGCCCAGGGCGGGCCCCACCTCATCCCGAATCAGCCGCCATTGCCGCGAAAACATCACGTGGTCGATGCGCAGGCCGAAAAGGGCGAATCCGCCGGGCCAGGTATTGGCAGGCGGAAAGCCCGGTCCGGACGTCTTCAGTCCCGCCTGCTGCATGAAGCGGAACAGGGCGGGGGAGCGCGTCGAGGCGTTGAAATCACCCAGCAGGATGACGGGGTGCTTCGACTGGAACACCGTGCGCACCAGATGGCCCATTTCCTGATTGCGCAACGCCATCTTCGACGGGCTCAGCGGGCGGGTGAGATGCAGGCACAAGAGATCCACCGGCCGCTCAAGCCCTTCGACCGTCACGGCAACGGAGTAGGGCGTGGCCGCCGCCAGATTCACGTCGCGCACCTTCAGCGGCAGTTTGGACATCAGGATGGTGCCGCCCTTGGCCGATTGCAACGCGTGCGGATAGAGGTCCAGCAGCGAGGAAACGGCGGTCCGCCATTCGCCCAGCGCCTCCTGCAGGCAGACGACGTCCGCGTCCGCTTCCGAGATATAGTCCACCGCCTTTTCGTAATTCGTGTTCCGGTCGTGAAGATTGAACGTAAGCGTTTCCAGGGCGCTTCCGTTCGCGGGCGGGTCCGCCTCCGGCGCGTGATTGAACGAGGACACGGCCAGCGCGCCCCAGGCGATGCCCAGACCGGCCGTCAGCCCGATCATCCACGGGCCCGAATTGAAGCGCACCGCCACGGCCAGGCCGATCAGCAGGGCCACGAGCAGATGCGGCATGAAGTTCATGCCGTTGTCGAACAACCAGCTAAGGGTGAGCAGAAGTCCTTCCATCACTCTACTCTCACACCGGCCGGTTCCGCCGCAGGGTGCACCGTGCCGCAAGCATGTTATTCGGTGTCTTTCGAAAGAAGCGGCCCCGGCGCCCGCGCGGATTCGCGGTCCGGCCGCTCGATCATCCTCGTCCCCTGTCCGGCCGCAACGATTGCACAACTTGCCTCGTCAAGAAATAGCCCGTGGTCCACAACACCGGGCAATGCTTTCAGCGCGCGCGCCAGCGCGCCGGCGTCCCCGATGCGCTCCAGCGCACAATCGGCGATGAAATGCCCGCCGTCGGTGCGGAACGGCCGTTCCCCGTTGCGGCGCAGGCGGACGGGTTTTCCCGTGTAGCCACAGTCGTTTAGCAGCCGCTCGATGCGCCGGAGCGTGGTGCCGCAGCCATAGGGCACGATCTCCACCGGAAGCGGAAAGCGGCCCAGCCGGTCCACCAGCTTGCTTTCATCGGCGATCACCGCCATGCGGCGCGATGCCTGCGCAACGAGTTTTTCGCGCAACAGTGCGCCGCCGCCGCCCTTGATGAGCTGCAAGGCCGAGTCGATTTCGTCGGCCCCGTCCACGGTCAGATCGAGCGGCGCCAGATCGTCCAGTTCGCCGAGAGGGATGCCCGCCTCCCGCGCCAGTGCGGCGGTGTCCTCGGAGGTGGGTACGCCGGTGACCTCCAGTCCGGCGCGCACGCGCGCGCCCAAAGCCGTCACGAATTCGGCTGCGGTGGAGCCGGTGCCCAGCCCCAGCTTCATGCCGGACTCGACCAGGGTCAGGGCACGCTCGGCGGCGGCGCGCTTCGGATTCGGTGCGGCGTTCATCGGCGCGGCGCGGCCCGTCCGCCGCCGGAACGCCGGGTGAGCGCGGCAACGTCCAGTTCGCGGGCGCGCTCGCCCGTCAGCCGTTCGGCCAGCGCGATCACGGCGCCCACGTCGCTGTCCTCGACGGGCTGACGGAAGTAACCGTGCGCCGCCAGGTCCCGCTTGCGCGCCAGATCGTGAAAGCGGGTGAGATGATCCTGCCCCAGATAGCCGTGGGCGATGAGTTCCTTCACCAGCGCGGAACCGGCGAACAGTTTGGGCCGCTGTCCGTGACCTGCGAAGGCAAGGCGCGCCGCCGCCTCGAGCGCCGACCATGCCGCCATGAGGGCGATGGCGCCCTCGCCCCGGTCCATCAGCCCCCGGGCACGCTCCAGCAGGGCGGCGATGTCGTCCCGGCCCGGCGGTTCGGGCAGGGCGGTTTCCGGCCCCTCCACCAGGAACAGGCGGAACGACCAGCCTTCGCGCGCCGCCGCCAGTTCGCTCAAGCCCCGGATGCGCGCCTCGTCCCGGTCCGAGCCGCCATAGGGGCGAAAGGCGATGAGCACCGTCCGGCCGCCCTTGCGCGCGACCAGATCGGGGCGCACGCTGTCGCCCTCCGGCGTCTCCAGCGCTTCACCGGTTTCCAGCGCGTAGCCCTGCGCCTCGTACTCCTTGCGCAGCCGCGCCAGCAATTCGGCTTCGGTCTGAATGGTCATTTGCCTTTTGCTCCATTCGGTTCACACGAAGACACAAAGAATTCACGAAGATCACCAAGAGAGTAGGGAGTCTGAAGGCCGGTTCGGCCCGGAGGAAACTCTCGTGATCTTGACGGATCCCTTCGTGTCCTTCGTGAGGACTTCGGGTCTTTGTGTGAACCGCGAAGGCTACACATGGTCAGAAGCCTCGCCTGTGATTGGCGGGTTTCGCGCGCGCTCAACGCCGCCCTACGTCCTGTCATCTAATATCTGACATCTGAACGGGCCAGCCCCGGTGGTCGGGCCCGTCCTCGATCCGTACGTACACGAACGACTCGCGTCCGCGCCGCCCGAGGCGGGTGACCACCTCCGCAGGCAGGTCGGGGACGCCGGACATCATCGCCTGTTCGGTCTTGCGCAGCACCAGATGGCTGATCTGCCCGTCATCGTGGTAGATGACATGGTTCATGCCGTCGAGGATGGGCTTGGCGATATTGTCGAGGTCGCGGTCCGTCCGGCCGGCATAGAAATATACCACAAGCACGCTCAATTCGCCGCCATAGGGCACGGCGTCCCCGCCCAGCACCGCGCGGGCGGCCGCGTTCACGCGCTCCTGCCAGCGCCGCTTGGAGCCCGCCCGGTCCGGGTTCTGCCGGGAGATGGGTTCGCCGTCGACAACGAATTCGCAGCCATGCGGATGGGTAAGCCGCGTGCCGCCTCCTCCTGCC
>JBKHIN010000027.1:0-14548 GCA_046538635.1 Alphaproteobacteria bacterium | reverse complement strand
CCCTGGAGGATCTGATCGACATGGGCCACAGCCCCGCCAATTACGGGCGGCGCGGAACGCCGGGCATCCTGGCGCTGGAGGAGGCCCTGTGCGCGCTCGACGGGGCGGCGGGCTGCCGGCTGACGCCTTCCGGCCTCAACGCCTGCGGGCTCGCCCTCCAGTCGGTCACGCGTTCGGGCGGCCATGTGCTCATGATCGACACGGTCTATTGGCCGACGCGCCGCTTCTGCGACACCGTCCTGAAGCGGGCCGGTATCGAGGTGACCTACTACGACCCCATGATCGGCGCGGATATCGCCACGCTGTTCCGGGACAATACCCAGGCCGTCTATGTGGAGACGCCGGGTTCGAACACGTTCGAAATCCCGGACCTCCCCGCCATCTCCCGGGCCGCCCATGACCGGGATCTTCCCGTGCTCATCGACAACACCTGGGCCACGCCCTATTTCTACAACCCTCTTGATCACGGGGCGGACATTCACGTGCAGGCGGCGACCAAATATCTGGCCGGCCATGCCGATCTCTTCATGGGCGTTGTCTCGGCCAACGCGCGCTGGCTGCCCCATGTGGAACGCGCGCACCGGCAGATGGGGCTCACCGTGGCGCCAGACGATGCCTATCTGGTGCAGCGCGGCCTGCGCACGCTGGGCGTCCGCCTGGACCGGCATCAGGAAACGGCGCTCAAGCTGGCGCACTGGCTGAAAGACCAGCCCGAGGTCGCCCGGGTTCTGCACCCCGCCTTTCCCGGCCACGAGGGACACGATATCTGGGCGCGCGATTTCTGCGGCGCCTCGGGCCTGTTCTCCGTCGTGTTGCGGGAGGCCACCCTGAACAAGCTTTCCGCGATGCTGGACGAGATGACATTTTTCGCCATGGGCTGGTCATGGGGCGGTTATGAAAGCCTCATGGTGCCCGTGGAGCTCTCCAACGCGCGCACCGCCACGGAGTGGACGGCGCCGGGACCGGTGCTGCGCATTCACGCCGGGCTGGAGGATGCATATGATCTGCTGGCCGACCTGGAGGCGGGCCTTGAGCGTTTCAGGGCGGCCGCATAGGACACAGGCATGAACGGGCCATCCGCCAAACGCCCCGACGCAGACGCAGTGGTGCAGGCCATCGCATTCAATGAACGCGGCCTGGTGCCCGCTATCGCCCAGGACGTGCGCACCGGAGTTGTCCTGATGATGGCCTGGATGAACGAGGAAGCGGTGCGCGAGACGCTCGGCACGGGGCGGGTCTGTTACTGGTCGCGCTCGCGCGGGCAGTTGTGGCGCAAGGGCGAAAGCTCGGGCAACACCCAGAACCTCAGGGAGATGCGCGTGGATTGCGACGGCGACACGCTGTTGTTGCTGGTCGAACAAAAGGGTCCCGCCTGCCATACGGGAGCGCCCAACTGTTTCTTCCGGGCCGCCGGGCCGGACGGATTGTCCGCGGCAAAACCGCGTGCGCAGCCCTGGGTTAAGCGCTGATGTTCATGCGTTTGCTGAAGTTCGGGGGGCGGTGGCGGTTTCCGGCAATGCTGGCCGGCGCCTTTCTCGGCATGTCTGCGAATGCCGGAGCGGAACCGGAGCGCATTACCGTCTATGCCGCCGCCAGCCTGACCGACGTCATCGGCGCGGCGGCGGAGGTCTACACGGAAAAGACGGGAACGGAGGTGCGGCAAGTCTATGCCGCTTCTTCCGTGATTGCCCGGCAAGTGGCGGCCGGGGCGCCGTCGGATCTGGTTATTTCCGCCAACCAACGGTGGATGGACTTCCTTGAACGGCGCAATCTTCTCGAGCCCGGAACACGGCGGGACATCGCCCGCAACCGCCTGGTGGCCGTGGTTCCGGCCGACAGCCCGGTGACCGCCAAACAGGGCCCGGAACTGGGCCGGGCATGGACGCCACAACGCCTGGCCGTGGGGGAAACAGCGGCCGTTCCCGCCGGAATCTATGCCCGCGAGGCGCTCACCGCGCTCGGCCGCTGGGAGACCTTGCGAGACTCGCTGGTCATGGCCGGATCGGCGCGGGTGGCCCTTGCCTGGGTCGCCCGTGGCGAGGTGGACGCGGGGCTGGTTTATGCCAGCGATGCCGCCATTACCCCGCGGGTGCGGCGCGTCTGGACCGTGCCGGAGGAGACCCACAGCCCGATTCGCTACCCCGCCGCAGCCGTGAAGGGGCAGCGCCGCGGCCTGGAGTTCCTCCGCTTCCTGACCGGCGAGGAGGGCAGGCGCCTGTTCGCCCGGCACGGATTTCTTCCGCCCGGCACCGGCTGAAGCGCCGTACAGCGCCCGCATATCCCGCACCTACGACATAGAGGGCGAAGTGTCCGAATTTGAAGTTCACGCGTTGATGCTTTCCCTGAAGGTTTCCCTGACGGCGGTGGCGGTCAGTCTGCCGCCGGGCATCGCGCTTGCCTGGGCCCTGTCGCGCCTGCGCTTTCCCGGGCAGACGATTGTCGAAGGGCTGGTTCACCTGCCGCTGGTGGTGCCGCCCGTTGCAGTCGGGTATCTGCTGCTGCTTCTGCTGGGGCGCAACGGCATTCTGGGCGCCTGGCTGTTCGAAACCTTCGGCGTGCGCGTCGCCTTTACCTGGCAGGGCGCGGCCATCGCTGCCGCGGTGATGGGCTTCCCGCTTATGGTGCGCGCCATCCGCCTGTCGCTCGACGCCGTGGATGCGGAGCTGGAGGACGCGGCGCGCACCCTGGGCGCCGGGCGCTGGCGTGTGTTCCTCACGGTCACCCTGCCCCTCACCCTGCCGGGGATCGTGACCGGATGCGTGCTCGGCTTCGCCCGGGCGCTGGGCGAATTCGGGGCGACCATCACCTTCGCCGCCAATATTCCGGGTGAAACCAGAACCTTGCCGCTGGCTCTTTATACGGCGCTTCAACTGCCCGAGGGCGAGGCCGCCGCCGCGCGCCTGGCCGTGATTTCCATCGTTCTGGCACTGGCGGCACTGGCGGTTTCCGAGGTCCTCGGACGCATGGCCCAGCGTCACCGGGACCGGCGGCGCCCCGGGGCTTGACGGCTCCGCGCCGTTGCGGCCTTGTGCCGGACGGGCGCAAACGAAGGAGCGGGAACATGGCGGCAATGGTGGACGTGCAGACGGACGTGGCGGGAAGCGTATGGAAAATCGTGGCCAGGGAAGGCGACGCGCTTCAGGCCGGGGAAACGGTGCTTATTCTCGAATCCATGAAGATGGAAATTCCCGTCGACGCGCCTGCGCCCGGAACGCTGAACGAAATTCTGGTCGAGGAAGGTGAGACGGTCGAGGAAGGCCAGACGGTGGCCCGGCTGCAGGGCGGCTGAACGCCGCCGCGCCCCGCAGGCCGCCGGTGAACCCCGGATGAATGATCCGGCCACGTTGTGTTCAGACAGGACCTGATAGCCTCCCCTCATAAGCTTTTGAACAGCAAGCGGAGGGAATCATGTCCAAGCTCGCACTGGCCGTCCTGGTCGCCGTCAACACTGCAACCTTCTTCGGGTCGCTGACCGCCGTTTCCGTTGCCTTGTCGCAGCCGTTTGCAACGATGGTGTAGACCCTTCAGAAGGGATCCGGAAGAACGCTGATCAAACCTCGCCGTGCAGACGGCGAGGTTTTTTCGCGTTGATAAACTTCCCCGCTCACTCTTGCGCCGGCCACTGCCCCACATGGGAGTCCAGCACGGCCAGCGGCATGGCGCCCGAGGTCAGCACGGCGTCGTGGAAGGCCTTGATGTCGAAATCCTCGCCCAGCCGTTCCTTCGCCTGTTTCCGCAGCCGTTTAATCGTCAGTTGTCCAATTTTGTAGCCGCAGGCCTGCCCCGGCCAGACGATATAGCGGTCGATTTCCGTTTCCACGTCGTGCCGGGACATGCCGGTCGTCTCGCGCATATACTCGATGGCCTTCTTTCGGCTCCATTTCTCGTGGTGCATGCCGGTATCCACCACCAGGCGCACCGCGCGCCACAGCTCGTATTGCAACTGGCCCAGTTCCGCAAACGGATCGTCCTTGTACACGCCCATTTCCTTGACCAGTTCCTCCGCATAGAGCGCCCAGCCTTCCACATAGGCGTTAAAACCGGTTACGCGGCGGATGAGCGGCAGTCCCTCGATTTTCTGCGCCAGTGCGATCTGCAAATGGTGGCCCGGAATGGCCTCGTGATAGGTCAGCGTGGGCGCGTTGTATTTGGGCAGGATCGTGGGATCGCGCAGATTGATGTAATAGACGCCGGGCCGGGAACCGTCGATCGACGGGCCCCAGTAATAGGCGATGGTGTTGGAGCCTTCGGAGAATTCCGGGACGCGGCGCAGAATGACCTTCTGTTCCGGCAACTCGCCGAACCATTCGGGCAGCCGGGCCTGCATGTCGTCCAGCATGGAGCGCAGGTCTCTCAGCAGTTGTTCGCGCCCTTTTTCCGTATCGGGATAGATGAAGCGATCCTCCTCGGCCAGCGCGTTCATGCGTTCGCCGACGGTGCCTTCATCGTACCCCTGCGCCTTCAGGATCCGGTCCATTTCGGCCACGATCCGCCCGACCTCCTTCAAACCCAGCTCGTGGATTTCGTCCGGGCTCATGTCGGTGGTCGTCTGACTGCGAAGCGAGGCCGCGTAAAGCGCCTCTCCCTGCGGCAGCCGCCACACGCCCACATCCTGCGAAGCTTGATTGAGCAAGGATTCGGTTTTGGCGATCAGCCGTTCATAGGCGGGATGCACGACCTTCTCCACCGCCTTCGCGGCCCCGGAGAGCAAATCTTCCCGGGTACCGGCATCGATTCCGTCCATTTTCTCCAGCGCGCCCGCCAGATGCGTGACCAGAGCGTTTTCGGCCGCCTCGTCTGTCACAAACCCGCGCATGTCCTTGAGCGCCTTTTCCAGCACGATGGCGGGCGGCACCACGCCCTGTTCCTCCTGCGCCTCCATCGCAGCGATGGTCTGGTCAAAGGCTGTCCCGAACGCCTCGAGCCGCTTGATATAATCCCTTGCGTCCTGTTCGTCCTCAAGCGGATGAATGCTGGTCATGAAGCTGGGCAAGCCCACATGAATGCCGTCCATGTGGTCGAGGGCATAGACACTGCGCGCGAAGACGTCCGTGACGTATGGAAGCTCCGCCCGCTCCAGCCTGGCACCATAATCCCAGAGCAGAATCTTGCGCGTCAGGGCGGGCTGGCCCGAAAGCCGGTCCGGATCGAACGCCTCGATCTCCTCGCGCCAGCGCTCGAGCCGGGCGACATCCTCCGCCTTGCGCGCCGGGCCCCGCGGCGTGAGCCGGGCATTGGGATTCTCCAGCCCCAGCTCCTCATGGTTGCCGAGTTGGGACAGGGATTCCGGATCCGCCGCCAGATGTTCGTGCAACTGACGTTCGGCGACATCGTGCAGCCCAGGCTCCGCTTCCTGCGCCGCGGCAGGCCACGACACCGTCATGGCGAGAAACACCACAGCCAGGGGCGCCAGAAACTGCCGGCCCCCTCTCATCCATACGCCCCTCATGCCTGCCTCCCTCACTCAACTTCGCTTTACCGCCTGTACCCCGGCCAGCCCGTAATGGCGGAGATCCTTACTCGCCGGCTTCGAATTCAGCGACCTGACGGCGCGCCTCGACAAGCTGTTCCTCGGTCATGACCTCTTCCAGCGCTTTCAGGGGATCGGGCGCATTGCCGCCGCCGCCCATGAAGCCCGCCACGTCAAAGCCCTGCGCCCGGGCCAGGGCGTAGAACTTGTAGGCCTGAACCAGATCCTTTTCGACACCCGTGCCCATTTCGAACATGGTGGCGATGTTGTGCTGGGCTTCGGGCAGCCCGCGTTCGGCGGCCATCAGATAGTATTTCGCCGCCAGCTTGTCCGACTGCTCCACCCCCTGCCCGTACTCATAAAGCGTGGCCAGTTCGAACATGCCGCGCGGATCGCCCAGTTCGGCCGCGCGTTTCTGGTAGGCGGCGGCCTTTTCCACGTCGCGCTCCACCACCTTGGCGTCCAGATATTCCACGCCCAGCCGGTAATTGGCGTAAGCGTCGCCCTCCGCGGCCGCCTTCGTCCAATGGGCGATGGCCTCCTTGTACAGCCCCTTGCGGTAGAGCCGCTCGCCCTTGTCGTCCACCGGTTCGGGCATGGGCGCGTCCGTAGCTTCGCCGGGGCCGGAGGGGCCGACCGTGTGCGGGTCCGCCTCCATCGTGCCCGGGGCCTCGTCCGCCGAGGGCGCGGGCGCCGTGGAATCGCTCTCGCCGCAGCCCGCAAGCAGGGCGGCCGCGGCGGCCAGCATGGAAAGTCTCCGGAAGTTCATGTGAACGCCCTCCCCTGATACGCACCCGGCGCTCCACCCGCCATGGGCTTCCCGCGGCAATTTCTTGTGCGCCCGCTATCGATTGAGTGCGGGCGCCCCCGAAGCTGGACGGATGGAATGATTACCCTAAACCAGCCCGCCTCCGGACCCAAGCTTCCGGCAGGCGGCAAATGTCAGCGCCGTTGGGAACAGGGGCTATGCCCCGAGGGCAGAACGGCGTCTCCCGGCCGGCAGCGGGTCCGCCAAAATTCGTTACCTATGTCTCGGGAATAATCTGTAACCCATGTGTCCGGTTAGGACCTTGGGAAAATGGCGCACCGGGAAGGATTCGAACCCTCGACCCCCAGATTCGTAGTCTGGTGCTCTATCCAGCTGAGCTACCGGTGCCAGGCGCGGCGGCGGCCGAAGCCGGACGCCGAAGGCCGCGTGGGCGCGACCGTTGCGAGCGCGTAGATATATAGCTGCGGCCCCGGTCAGGCAACCCCCGCAGCGGCATCCGGATATTTGCGGGCGCCCCGCTGCCCGGCGGAGCGCCCCGCCCCTTTCTCAATAGCGGATCGTCAGGCGGCCCGTCAGGTCGTGCTGCTCGGTGAGATCGCCCCACACGCCGCCATACTCCATGCTGAAGCTGACGCCATAGGTGCTGAGCGCCTGCAGGCCGGCATTGATCCGGAACAGCGGATCGTCGATCGACTGCTGGATGACGATGGGATCCACGCCACCCGGCGCCGCATTGAAGCGGGTTTCAATGGCCCAACGGTCGCCGAGCGAGAACATGCCGCCGGGCCGCACATAGGCGCGCAGCTTCAGGCGTTCGTTGACATGACCGTTGAACGCGAATTCCGCCGCCGGCACGAAGCTCACCAGCGCGTCCGAGGTTTCCGGATAGGTCAGATTGGCGAGACCCACGCCGGTTTCCGTGTACCCGCCGATCCGGCTGTAGAAGCCGTCGACATCCAGCATCGGGCGGACCTGGAACCGGTCGCCCCACTGATAGGACATGCGCAGCCGCGAATTGATCGACCACATGCCGCTGTCGCCCTTCGCCAGGCCCGAAATGCCCTCGAAGGTCCGCGAGCGCTCGGTGAACACGGGCTGCTTGTCGACGATGCCGTCATAGGTGGTGAACACCTCCGTGAAGCCCGGTACCTCCACCCGCCGCACGGTTTCGAAATCGCCGACGCCGCCGGCCACCGTCAGGCCGATGCTGAAGCCTTCGTAAGTCTGATAGCCGACCGCGGCGTGGGTCAGGATCCAGTCCTTCTCGAAACGGGAATGGAATTCCTGTGCCCGCGTAAGCTCGGAATCGGCGGAACCTTTTTCGAGGCCCAGGCCCACGACCCAGTTCTCCCCGGCGGGAACCCGCAGGCCGAACGAGGCCGAACCGAACCGGTCCTCGATCTTCGGCGAGAAATTGGCCGACCGGCGCTGATATTCCCCGCCGCCGCCGCGGAACCAGATGCAGCCTTCGCCCTTGGTGAAGCGGAAAACCGGGGTGGTGAACGGACAATCCGCCGCGAAATCCAGATAGGCCGTGGAACGCCGGTGCTCCAGCTCCAGCAGGTGCGGCGCCGCGCTCGGCGTCAGCGTCGCCATCGCCTCGCCCAGCGCGTCCACGTCGGGCTGGAAGCGCAGCAGGTTGATCAGCCGGTTGAACGGATCGTCGATGCCCAGGACGGCCTCCACGTCGTCGAGCCCGCCGCCCATCGAAACCACGTTCATGTCAACGCTGGCGCCGCCGAGCAGATCCTCGAACAGCGGCTTGTCGGCGAAGAGCACCAGATCGGTGCCGCCATCGACCCGCACCATCCAGTCGAAGCCCACCGTGGGCAGCTGGAAGAAGGGCTCGAAGCCGCTGTCCGTCATGCCGCCAAGCGCCTGGGCGATGACATATTCGTCGAACTTCTTGTCGATGCTCTGGAACAACAGTTCGCCTTCACCATCGAAATCGCCGAATCCCGTAATATTGATACGGTCCGTGTCCTGATTGTTCAGGTCTACATCGATGTGGAAGAGCCCCGTATCCGTCTGGATCATGTTGCCCCGAAGGTCGGTCAGGCCCGGCGTATCGACGCCATGCACCGCATGCTCGCCTTCATTGGTGTAGGTGTTGGCGGCCGGAGGCGGCGCGTTGGTGCTGGTCAGCCAGAGGCGGTCGAGCGACAGGAAGAAGCCGTCAACGCGATTGTTGATGACGTTGGTGCCGCCGTCCAGCTCCACATTGCCGATCAGATTGCCGGTGTTCTCGATCAGTTCGTTGCCGAAGCTCCCGAGCACGGCCTGATCGTTCCTGGAGGCCACCGTCCCGGCATTGTTGAGTTCATTGTCGGCGCCGCCGTCGAAGACGACGCCCGCACCATTGCCGCCGCTGCCGCCGTGGATCGTGTGATCCGCCGTCAGATCAATCACGATATCGCCCTGGCCGTTCGCGCCGAGGCTCTGGGCGAAGACGGCGATCGAGTCCGTACCCGCCGTATCCACATGACCGTCGAGATTCAGCGTGATGTCGCCACCGGCGCCGTCACCGCCCGCCGTCCCGGCGAAGGCGCCGTCGACCCAGCCGCCGCCCCCGCCGATGGACTGCGCGATGATGCCGTGCGCCTCGTCACCCAGGGTCATGATGGTGCCGGTCTGGTCGAGACGGATGGTGCCGCCGTCGCCCGCATTGTCCGGCCTCAGCGTAACGTTGACTGTCCCCGCGTCATGGAATACGGCGCCGCCGCCGCCGCCCACGCTTTGCAGGAAAATGCCGTGGGCGCGGTAGCCCTCGGTCATCACGTCGCCCGTGTTGGACACGGTAACGTCGCCGCCGTCGCCCTCGGCGCCGTTCGTGCCGCCCAGGGCGACGTTCAGGATATCGGCGCCGATGACTATGGCCGCGCCGCCGCCGCCGCCGACGCTCTGGTGGAACTGTGCAATGGAATGATCGCCCGTCGTGATCGAATCGCCGATCAGATTGAGGTTCACATCGCCGCCGTCGAGGCCGCTGCCGCCATTGGCGCCGAGCGTGATGTCCACCACGACCGGCGGCGCCAGAAGCGGCGCAACCTGCTGGTTCAGCGACAGGGACTGGACGCCCAGGGTCTGCGGGGCCGGGCCGCTGCTCTGGAAGAAGCTCGTCAGACCGCCGCCGCCGCCCACACTCTGCGCGAAGACACCGAAGGAGTGATCGCCCAGCGTGAACACCGAGCCGTTCTGGGTATGGCTGACGCCGCCGCCCAGCTCGCCGGAACCGTTGGTGCTGCCGAGGCTGAGATCGACGCCGTCCAGCGGAACATCGCTGAAGATGGAAAGGCTGGCCCGGCCGCCGCCGCCGCCAATGGACTGCAGCGCGAGGCCCGGCGTATTGCGGCCGTCCGTGATCAGATCGCCGGTATGGGCGGTGTCGATGCTGCCGCCATTGTTGTTCACGCCGTCCGTGCCGCCCAGCGTGTTTTCCAGGGCGAGCTGCGAAACGGGATCGAGAAGATCCAGATCGAGCAGGATCGTGCCGCCACCGCCGCCGATGGACTGGATGCCGAAACCGGCGCCGTTGTCGCCCGCCGCGCCGAACGTGCCGGTGACGTTCACCGTCACGGCGCCCGCGCTGGAATTCGTGCTGCCGGTGCTGCCTCCGATCAGGGTCAAAACCGGGTCCGTGGCAACGCTCGGGATGCCTCCGACGCCCGGAAGCGTGGGCAGGGCATCCCCGCCCGGCACGCTGGTCATGCCGTTGAAGTCGAGCACCAGGCCGCCGCCGCCGCCATTGATGCTCTCCGCCTTGATGGCCTGGGCGCCATTGCCGAACACGGTGATGTCGCCGGAGTGATTGACGGTCACCTGTCCGCCCTGTCCGCCCTCGCCGCCGGTTGTCGCGCCCGCGATGGCGGAAATGGTATTGGCGATGATCGTGCTGGGAACGCCGCTGGTCAGCCCGAAGCCGACATTGGCGTTGCCGCCCCCGCCGCCGATGGACTGGGCGACGATGCCGTGAGCGTTGTCGCCCCTTGTGACGATCCGGCCGCTGTTGTTGACCACCACATCACCGGCATCTTCGCCGTCGCCGCCTGCGCCGCCGACGGCAATCAAGGGCGTGGCCGCGCCGCCGCCCCTGGCGATCACGCCGTTGGTGGCCAGCGCGAGGCCGCCATTGCCGCCGCCGCCGCCGATGGACTGGGCGAAAATGCCGTGGGCGCCGTCGCCGGAAGTGTCGATCAGGCCCGCATTGTCGACGAGCACATTGCCGCCGTGACCGCCGGTGCCGCCCGCACCGCCGATGTTCAGACCGACGAAGGTGCTGTTCCGGCCGCCGGTAAAGTTCGCCGAAATGACCGAACTGCCATTGCCGCCGCCGCCGCCGACCGACTGGGCGAAGATGCCGTGGCTGTTTTCGCCTTCGGTCACGATGACACCGTCCGCCGTATTGGTGACGCTGACGTCGCCCGCCGAGCCGCCCGTGCCGCCGGTGCCGCCGATATTGATGCTCATCCCGGCGCTGGACTTGTCGTTATTGCCCTTGGCGATGCTGACCTGAACCAGCAGCCCGGCGTCCCCGCCGCCGCCGCCGATGCTCAGCGCCCGGATGCCCGCGGACTCGTCTCCGTCGGTCAGGATCACATTGCTGTTGGTGACCGTGACGTCTCCGCCGGTGCCGCCCTCGCCGCCTTCACCGCCAATGGCGATGTCGAACGTGTTGTTGCGTCCGCTGCCGGCGAGGGTGCCGGTCACCACCAGACCGCCGTCGCCGCCGCCGCCGCCGATGCTCTGGGCATTGATACCGTGGGAACCGCGCCCGTCGGTAGTGATGATGCCGGAGTTGTTCACCGTGACGGTATTCGCCGTCGCGCCCTGACCGCCGCTGCCGCCGATATTGAGCGAGCCGGTGTTGGTGCCTTTTCCGGCATCGCCCCCGATTTGCAGGCCATAAGTCATGGCATAGCCGCCGGTGCCGCCGCCGCCGCCGATGGACTGGGCGAAAATGCCGTGGGAGCCGTCGCCCCCGGTCAGAATCCGGGCGGTGCTGACGACGTCGACCGTGCCGGGAACGCCCCCGGTTCCGCCGGTGCCGCCGATGCCGATCTTTGCCGAGTAATTTTCCTGGAGCGTAACGTTGAGGACGCCGCCGCCATTACCACCGCCGCCGCCGACACTCTGCGCATGGATGCCGTGGGATTCGTCGCCTCCGGTCATGATCAGACCGTCCGCATCCACCGTAACATCACCTGCGAAGCCGCCTTCGCCGCCCTGCAGCCCGACGGCCACCCCGAAGCCAAGCGACTTGGCCGAGTCGCCGGAACCGGTGGAGATGCTGCCGCCGACGGCATGAGCGCTGCTGTTGCCGCCGCCGCCACCGACGGACTGGGCGAAGATTGCGGAAGAGAAATCGCCCGACGTCATCAGGGTGCCGTTGGATGTGACCGAGACATCTCCGGCGATGCCGCCCGTACCGCCCAGTTGCCCCACGGCGATGGCCAGGGAGTTCCGGCTGTTGAAGGTCATCGCCATGTCGAAGCCGGTGTCGCCACCGCCTCCGGCGATGCTCTGGGCATAGATGGCCGCTGCATCGTCGCCTTCCGTGACGATGGCGCCGGTGTGATCGACCGCGACATCTCCGGCAATACCGCCATCGCCCGTCGTGCCCCCGACGGTCAGATCCAGCGAAGTCGCCTTGGAGTTCGCCAGGCTGAAGCCGAGATTGAGGTTCGCGTTGCCGCCGCCGCCGCCGATGCTCTGGGCGAGCAGCCCGTCGCTCCGGTCCCCGGAGGTATGGATCGTGCCCAGATGGGTTACCGTGACATCGCCGCCGTCTCCGCCGTCGTCCCCGCTGCCGCCCACGGCAATCTGCGCCGAGAATTTGCCGTTGCCGGTGTTGATGGTGTTGGAGACCAGATTGAAGCCGCCATTGCCGCCGCCGCCGCCGATGGACTGCGCCGTAATGCCGTTCATATCGTCGCCGAGCGTGGTCAGGACGCCCGCCTGGTTCAGGCCGCGCGTCACGGTCACGTCGCCGGCATTGCCGCCGCCGGAGCCCGAGCCGCCTACGCCGACCGAAATCGGATTGTTCCGCGGCGCCACGATGCCGGTGATGTTCATGCCGCCGTCGCCGCCGCCGCCGCCGATGCTCTGCGCCAGAATGCCGTGGCCGCCGTTCTCGTCATCGGACTCATCGTCCGAGTCCAGATTGCCCCGGCCGTCCACATAGATGTTGCCGTCGCTGGTGAGATTGACGTCGCCTGCATCGGCGCCCGTGCCGCCCGTACCGCCGATGCCCGCGGCGAGCGTGAAACCGTCCTTGCCCAGAGCGATATTGCCGGAGACGTTCATACCGCCCATGCCGCCGCCGCCCGCGATGCTCTGAGCCGCGATGCCGATGGCGTCCGCGCCCGTCATGCTGATATTGCCGGACTGCGTGGCCGTGACGTCGCCGCTGACATTCCCGGCGCCGCCGAAGCCGCCCATGCCGAAAACGAGGCTGGGCTTGGACGACTTCGTGTTCGCCGAAATGCCGCCCGAGATATTGATGCCGCCATTGCCGCCGCCGCCGCCGATGCTCTGGGCGAGAAAGCCGATCGAGCCGTCCCCGCTGCCCAGGATATCCGCATTCACCGTGGCCGTAACGTCGCCCGCCGTGCCGCCGTCGCCGCCGAAACCGCCCACGCCGGCCGTGATCTGGCCGTCCATGGCGATGCCCACGGAGACATTGATGCCGCCATTGCCGCCGCCGCCGCCGATGCTCTGCGCGGCCGCGCCAATATTGCTGTCCCCGTTGATCCAGATGAGATTGGCATTGGCGGTCAGATCCACGTCGCCGGCATTGCCGCCGCCGCCGCCGAACCCGCCCACGCCGAGGCTCAGCGCAGCGGACGTGTTCTGGGAACTGGCCAGGGAAAGGCTGCCGGAGACATTGATGGCGCCGTTGCCGCCCGAGCCGCCGATACTCTGGGCGAGGATGCCGCTGCCGCCGCCGATGCGCGCGGGCACGCCGTCTTCCTGGTTCGCGGGATCCACGATCCCCGCCGCCACGACATTGCCGGTCACGTCCACCGTGACGTCGCCGGCATTGCCGCCGTCGCCGCCAAAGCCGCCCAGGCCCAGGGAAATCCCGAAGGAGCTGCCGCTCGACGAGCCGGAAATGGAGCCGGAGACGTTAATGCCGCCATTGCCGCCGCCGCCCCCGAAACTCTGGGCGACGATGGCGTCGGAATCCCGGCCCGTGGTCACGGTGTCGCCGGTCCGGTTGAGAACGACATCGTCGCCGTTGCCGCCCCCGCCGCCGAAACCGCCGACACCGATGGCCGCCGAGCCCGAGGTCTGCGAGGACAGGGAAATCGACCCCGCTACGTTCAGGCCACCATTGCCCCCGCTGCCCCCCAGGCTCTGTGTGAGCACGCCCGTGGAATCATCACCTGACGTCGAGACCAGGCCGTCAACGGAGGCCGTCACCGTGCCGGCATTGCCGCCGTCACCGCCGAAGCCGCCCAGACCAAGCGCGACCCCAAGGGACGTTCCGCTCGCGGACCCGGTGATGTTGCCCGACACGTTCAGGCCGCCATTGCCGCCCCCGCCGCCGAGGCTCTGCGCCACCACGCCATCGGAACCGTCGCCGGTGGTCACGGTGGCGCCGGTGCGGGTCAGGGTGACATTGCCGGCGTTTCCGCCGCCGCCGCCGAAGCCGCCGACACCGATGGCGCCGGAAAGCGCCGTTGATGAGGACAGGCCCACGGAACCGGACACGTTAATGCCGCCATTGCCGCCGCCGCCGCCAAGGCTTTGCGCCACAACCCCGTCGGAATCCGCGCCGGACGTGAATACCAGGCCCGTTGCGGTCGCGTTCACCGTGCCTGCATTACCGCCGTCGCCACCGAAGCCGCCCAGGCCTACGGAAAGCGCGCCGCCGGAGCTGGAGGTGGAAATCCCCACGGAACCGGAAACGTTGAAGCCGCCATTGCCGCCGCCCCCGCCGAGGCTTTGCGCCAGGAAGGCACCCGACCTGTCGCCCGAGGTGATCAGATTACCCGTCGCTGTCGCGGTAACCGAACCGGCGTTGCCCCCGCCGCCGCCGAAACCGCCGACGCCCAGGGAGACGGCGCCGCCGGTACCCGAAGAGCCGGAAATGGAGCCCGAAATGTTGAAGCCGCCATTGCCGCCGCCGCCGCCGATGGACTGGGCCAGGAAGGCGGTGGCGTCATCGCCACGCGTCTCCGCGTTGCCGGTCAGCGTGGCGTTCACCGAGCCGGCGTCGCCGCCGTCGCCGCCGAAGCCGCCCAGGCCCAGCGCAACCGAACCGCTGCCGCCTCCGGAGATCGAGACCGCGCCGCTGATGTTAAAAC
>JBKHIN010000156.1:0-6951 GCA_046538635.1 Alphaproteobacteria bacterium | reverse complement strand
GGCGGATATTGCCGCGGTCGCCCGGGGTTATCGCGAGGCCTTTCACGATCTGTGCGGCGCGGAGGGCGTGCTCTATGACGGGGCGACGGAGATCCTGACCCTGCTGGGCGGCACCGGCGTGCTGGGCGTGGCGACGGGCAAGGGCCGCAACGGCTTGAGCCGCGTGCTCGCCTGGCACGGCATCGATCATCATTTCAGCGTACTCAAAACGGCTGATGACGGGCCCGGCAAACCCGCGCCCGACATCGTTCTCGACGCCATGGCCGAAACCGGCTTCGCCGAACACCAGACCTGGGTCATCGGGGACACGACCTACGATATGGAAATGGCCTATAATGCGGGCGTAACGGCGATCGGCGTTGCCTGGGGTTATCACGATGCCGGGCGGCTGGCAGAAGCCGGAGCCGCCGCCGTTGCGCAAAGCTTCGAGGAAATTCCGGACCTGCTCCAGGCGCTGCGCCGCGCCGGGCCGAATCGGGGAAGGGGGACTTGATGAGGCGCAGGCATGCCGTCCGGTATGGCGTCATTGCGGCCGTAGTGGTGGCGTTGGCGGTTGCCTTCGTGATCGACTGGGCGCCGGTGGCGGGGGAGCGCATCACCCGTTCCGCCTCGCGGGCGCTGGGCCGGTCCGTCACCATCGCCGGGCCGATCCGTATACGGCCCACCTTCGCGGGGCTGGAGGGCCGGGCCACGGGCATCGTCATCGGCAGCCCGGACTGGGCGCGCTCCGACGAGTTCGCCTCCATCGACACCGCCGAAATCGCCTTTGCATGGCTGCCCCTGCTGACCGGGGCCTTCGAGCCCGAGCGGATCCGGATCAAGGGCGCCCTGTTCGAACTGGAGAGCCGCCCGGCGGGAACCGGGCACGAGGCGACCTGGCAGGTCGGTTCCCTGGACCCCGGGCGCGATCCCCGCGAAAGCGGCATTCTCCGCTTCGCCCGCCTGCCGCGCATCGAGCTGGAAGACGCGGCCTTCGCCGTCACCGATGCTTACGGACAATTGCACGACATCACCGTCCGCCGGTTCCTCTTGCGGCGCAAGGGGCAGGGGGCGGTGGTCAGCGCCCTCCTCGGTGAGGGAGACAGTCCCGTCAAGCTGGGCTGGACGGTGTCTTCCGTGAAGGCGCTGGAAACCAAAGCCAGCGAGATGGCGCTCAGCATCGAGTCCGCGGCGGGAACGGTGACGGCCAGCGGAAATCTGGCCCTCCAGCCCGATGTGGGCTTCGATCTGGAGAGTCACTGGGACCTTTCGGCGCTGGGGCGGTTCGGCAAGGATCTGGGCCTGACCGGACTGCCGCAAGACATGCCGCTCAAGGCCGGCATCCGGATGGCGGGACGCGCGGACGCCTTCGCCATCCAGCTCGACCGGGTGGAAAGCGGCCGTTCCCGGGTGCATGGCGTCCTTCAGGGCCGTCTTGCCCGTCAGGGCGGCCTGGGTTCGGCCTACAATCTGCTGGAACTGACCGGGGAGCTTG
Source organism: Alphaproteobacteria bacterium (assembly GCA_046538635.1). GTDB lineage: Bacteria > Pseudomonadota > Alphaproteobacteria > JAJFIK01 > JAJFIK01 > JBKHIN01. The sequence goes on along the minus strand of JBKHIN010000156.1, from coordinate 5,477 downwards.
CTTCCCAGCATCTGGATCCGACGCCGGCGGCGGCCTTGATGAAGGCGCGCAAGACGGGCGAAAAGGGCGAATCCGCCAGTACGTCGCTCGTGGATTTCCTGTTCGGGCCGGGGCTGGTGGTGAAACTGGATCTGGAAGTTTCCGCGCTGGAACTGGCGATCAACGATTCCGTTTTCAAAAATACTTCCGGCCGGATCATTTCCGACGCCAGACTGTTCCGGCTCTCGAACGTTTCGGGGCGGCTGGGCAAGGGCAGCCTGGCGTTCGATCTGGTCATGGACCGTGCGGGAACCGCCGTTCAGGATGTGGTCCTGCTCTTCTCGGCCCGCGATCTCGATCTGGGCTGGCTGTTCACGGGCCTGGGCCTGGACCCGCTTCTCGTGGCGCCTGCGGATTTCGCCGGCGAATTGCGCGGCGGCGGGGCGAACATGGACGAAATGCTCACCGGCCTGAACGGCGCCGTTCATTTTGCTTCCGGGCACGGCGCTTTGCGCGGAGCCGCGGCGCGCGGTCTGGAGTTCTCGGGCGTGAACCTGCCGCGGCTTGACGGCGCAGAGGCCTTCCCTCTGGACTGCCTGGCGGGCAGGGTAAGCTTCGTCGCCGGGGTCGGCGTTTTCGACGGCTTTACCATGCAGGGCGCGGGCTATGCCGTCACGGCGAAAGGATACGCGAATCTGGGACGGCAAAGGATCGAGATGCGCTTTCATCCGGTTGCGAAGGAAAACGAGGCCCGGCCCGATCTGGCCGAGGGTGTCCCTTACGAGGTCTCGGGGACGCTGACCGCGCCGCGCATCGGCCGCACCGCAGCCGATGCCGAAGAGATGGAAATTCCCGCGCGGCCCGCCGCCTCCCGCAAACTGCCGCCGTTGCGGGGCGAGGTGGCCCGAAACAATCCGTGTCTGGCCGGCATCCGTCCGGCGCAGGAGGCGGAGCAGGGTGCCGGGCAGTGACGGCCGGCGGCGCAAAACGGTTTTACCGCTCCGTTTCCGTCCGCGATGAAGAGGGCGGCTTCGCCGTGGTCCTGGACAGCCGCCCGGTCAGAACGCCCGCGGGCAACCCCCTCGTCCTGCCGGAGCGGACGCTGGCGCAAGCCGTGGCGCGCGAATGGGACGAGCAGACAGATCGCATCCGGGCCGGCCGCATGCCGCTGACGCGGCTGGTCAACACCGCGCTGGAACAGACGGCGCCCCGGCCCGAACCGGTGATCGAGAGGCTGGCCGCCTTTGGCGAAACGGACCTGCTCTGTCACCGTGCGGACTTTCCGGACGAACTGGTCTCCCGCCAGCAGGCGGAATGGCAGCCCATGCTGGACTGGGCCGCGGACGCGCTCGGTGTCCGCCTGACGCCGGTCGCGGGCATCCGGGCGCTTCCTCAGGCGAGCGAAAGCCTGCACAATCTGCGCCGCCACCTGCAGGCGCTCGATCCGCTCAATCTGACCGCCGCGGAAACGGCGGCCTCGGTCACCGGCTCGGTTGTCTTGTCTCTGGCGCTGGCCTATGGCCGTCTGGACGCCGAAAGCGCGTGGCGGATTTCGAGGGTGGACGAGGATTACCAGATCGAAAAATGGGGGGAGGACGCCGAGGCGCTCCGTCAGGCCGGGGAAAGGCGCAAGGTGCTGGACGCCGCCGCCGCCGTTTTCGCCGCCCTGCGCCCGGAACCCGCCTCGCCCGGTTCCTGACCGGGACCATCGGCACGGCTGGCGGGGACGCGCCGGAGGCAACGAGGGAAGCACATGAAGGACATCATCAAGGCGCTCGAAGACAAGCGGGCCGAGGCCCGGCTGGGCGGGGGCACGAAGCGCATCGAGGCCCAGCACAAGCGGGGCAAGCTGACGGCCCGCGAACGGATATCCCTGCTGCTCGACGAGGAGTCGTTCGAGGAGTTCGACATGTATGTCGAACACCGCGCCACCGAGTTCGGGATCGACCAGACGCGCATTCCGGGCGACGGCGTGGTGACCGGCTGGGGCACCATCAACGGGCGCAAGGTCTTCGTCTTCAGCCAGGACTTCACGGTCTTCGGCGGCTCGCTTTCGGAAACCCACGCCCAGAAAATCTGCAAGATCATGGACATGGCCGTGAAGGTGGGCGCGCCCGTGATCGGCCTCAACGACTCCGGCGGCGCGCGCATTCAGGAGGGGGTGGACAGTCTGGCGGGCTATGCCGAGGTCTTCCTGCGCAACGTCCTCACGTCGGGCGTGGTGCCGCAGATATCCGTGATTATGGGACCGTGCGCGGGCGGCGCGGTTTACTCGCCGGCGATGACGGACTTCATCTTCATGGTGGAGGACACCTCCTACATGTTCGTGACGGGGCCGGACGTGGTCCGCACCGTGACCCAGGAAGCGGTGACGCATGAGGAGCTGGGCGGCGCCCGCACGCATACGAGCAAATCCTCGGTCGCGGACGGTTCCTACAGGGACGATATCGTCGCGCTGAAACAGATAAGGCGGCTGTTCGATTTCCTCCCCCTCTCCAACCGGGAAAAGCCGCCCGTGCGGCCCACCTTCGACCATCCCGGCCGGGTGGAATCCTCCCTCGACACGCTCGTGCCGTCCAACCCCAACAAGCCCTACGACATGCACGAGCTGATCGAGAAGATCGCGGACGAGGGCGATTTCTTCGAAATTCAGGACAAGTTCGCCCGCAACATCATCACGGGCTTTGCGCGCATGGACGGTCAAACGGTGGGCATCGTCGCCAACCAGCCCCTGGTGCTGGCCGGCTGTCTCGACATCTCCGCCTCGCGCAAGGCGGCGCGCTTCGTCCGCTTCTGCGACTGCTTCAACATTCCCATACTGACCTTCGTGGACGTGCCCGGCTTCCTGCCGGGCACCGCGCAGGAATATGGCGGCCTCATCAAGCACGGCGCGAAACTGCTCTTCGCCTATGCCGAGGCGACGGTGCCCAAGGTCACCGTCATTACGCGGAAGGCCTATGGCGGCGCCTATGACGTGATGTCGTCAAAGCACATCAGGGGCGACGTGAACTATGCCTGGCCGACGGCGCAGATCGCGGTGATGGGCGCCAAGGGGGCGGTGGAGATCATCTTCCGGTCCGAGTTGGACGATCCGGAGAAGATCGCGCAGCGCACCGAGGAATACGAGGCGCGCTTCGCCAACCCGTTCATCGCCGCCCAGCGGGGTTTCATCGACGAGGTGATCATGCCGCACAACACCCGTAAGCGGATCATACGCGCCCTGCGCCTCCTGCACGACAAGGACGTGAAAAACCCGCCCAAGAAGCACGACAATATTCCCTTGTGATGCTATAGGCGGAACGTGGCGGAAACGGACGCCGATCAACGGGGCAGACCGGTATGTTTTCCAAGATTCTGATCGCCAATCGGGGCGAAATCGCCTGCCGCATCATCAAGACCGCGCGCCGGATGGGTATCGGAACGGTGGCGGTCTATTCGGACGCGGACGAGGACGCGCTGCATGTGGACATGGCGGACGAACGCGTGCCCATCGGCCCGCCGCCCGCCGGCGAGTCCTATCTGGCCATCGACACGATCATCGACGCCTGCCGCCTGACGGGCGCGGAAGCCGTGCATCCGGGCTACGGCTTCCTGTCCGAGAACCCGGCCTTTGCCGAGGCGCTGGAGGCGGCGGGCATCGTCTTCATCGGCCCGCCCAAAAAGGCGATTTCGGCGATGGGCGACAAGATCGCCTCCAAGAAAATCGCGCAGGAGGCCGGGGTGAGCACCGTGCCCGGCTATCTGGGCGTGATCGAGGACGAACGCCGCGCGGTCGAGATCGCCGGCGAGATCGGCTATCCGGTGATGATCAAGGCCTCCGCCGGCGGCGGCGGCAAGGGCATGCGCGTCGCTCATTCAGCGGAAGAAGTGGCGCAGGGGTTCGTTTCCTCGCGCAACGAGGCGCGCTCCTCCTTCGGCGACGACCGCGTGTTCATCGAAAAGTTCATCACCCGTCCCCGGCATATCGAAATCCAGGTGCTTGCCGACAGCCACGGCAATGTCATCCATCTGTGCGAGCGGGAATGTTCGATCCAGCGGCGGAACCAGAAAGTGATCGAGGAAGCGCCGAGCCCCTTTCTGGATGCCAAGACGCGGGCCGAGATGGGGGCGCAGGCCGTGGCCCTCGCCAGGGCCGTGGGTTATGTCTCCGCGGGAACCGTGGAATTCATCGCGGGCGCCGACCGCAGCTTTTATTTCCTGGAAATGAATACCCGTCTTCAGGTTGAACATCCGGTGACGGAACTTATCACAGGCATCGACCTCGTCGAACAGATGATCCGGGTGGCCGCGGGCGAGAAGCTGCAGATCCGGCAGAACGACGTGAGCATCAAGGGGTGGGCGATCGAGTCCCGTATCTACGCGGAAGATCCTTATCGTGAGTTCATGCCCTCCATCGGCCGCCTGACCCGCTATGTGCCCCCGGCGGAGGGCACCGAAAACGGCCTCACCGTCCGCAACGATGCGGGCGTGGAGGAGGGCGGCGAGATCACGCTCTACTACGATCCCATGATCTCGAAGCTGTGCACCCACGGGCCCGACCGTGCGAAGGCGATCGACCACATGGCCCGTGCGCTCGATGAATTCCACATCAGCGGCATTGCGCACAATATCCCCTTCCTCGCTGCGGTGATCAATTCGCCGCGCTTTCGCTCCGGCGATCTGACCACCGGCTTCATTGCCGAGGAATTTCCCGACGGTTTCAAGGGCGCGGAACTGGATGACGATTCCCGGGAGGCGCTGTTCGCCGTCTCCGCCTTCGTGCATGTGCGTGACACCGACCGGGACTGGTCCATCAGCGGGCAGATTTCCTCATGGCAGCCGCACCTGCGGCGCGAATGGGTGGTCGGTTTAAGCGGTGAGGAACACACGGTTTCCATCGAGCGGGATCCGGACGCCCTTTACATCACCCTGGATGACGGCCAGACGCTGTCCGTCGAAAGCGACTGGACGCCGGGGGAATATATCTTCCGGGGCACGGTGAACGGCCGTCCGTTCAGCGTGCAGGTGCTGCGCACGGATGCGGGGCTGCGCCTCGTCCATGCCGGCGCACGGGTGGAAGCGTCGGTGATGACGCCGCGCGCCGCCCAACTGCTGCGGCTGATCCCGGACAAGCCGCCGCCGGACCTGTCCAAATATCTGCTGTGTCCCATGCCCGGACTGGTCGTGTCCGTGGACGCGGAGGAAGGACAGGAGGTCAAGCTGGGACAGCCGCTCGCCGTGGTCGAGGCGATGAAAATGGAAAACGTCCTGCGGGCGGAGCGCGACGGCAAGGTGGCCAAAGTGCTGGCCAGGCCGGGGGACAGCCTCGCCGTGGACGACGTGATCCTGGAATTCGAATAAAGCGCATTCGGCGCCCCCCGCACTGGCGCGGCCCTCTCACCCAAAGGGCGTTCAACTCATCCGGGCGAGGGGGTGGCGGTTGCGGTAGGCAAGCTGCGCCGATGTGACCGTCGGCCCGAAAATCTCCTGAAAGGCGCTTTTCAACGCCAGGTCGGCCT
>JBKHIN010000433.1:0-2522 GCA_046538635.1 Alphaproteobacteria bacterium | reverse complement strand
ATGACCCGGCAGGCAATCTCACCCCGGTTGGCGACGAGGACGGTGGTGAACATGGCGGCTCCATCTCAATTCGCGGCGGCCATTTTCTGCTTAAGAGGTTCACACCAAGGCACCAAGAATGCACGAAGCTCACGAAGCGAAACCGAAACCAATCCAACCTCGCGGGCCAGGACATTCCATCGCTCTGTCTGGAGTTTCTTCGTGGTTTTTGTGCGCCCGTCGTGTCTTCGTGTGAACCCAACTTTATCAAGGGACATCGAAACCCCCTCACTCCGCCCAATACGGCCGCCGTTTCTCCAGGAACGCCGCCAGGCCCTCCTTGCCCTCGTCCGAGGAACGCCGGTCGGCGATGCGCCGGGAGGTGTCGTGGCGCAGATGGTGGTCGATCTCGCGCCACATGACGTCCTGCACCAGTTTCTTGGCCGCCGCCACCGCGCCGGGGGCGCCCTTGAACACGAGCTTGACCAGATGCTCGCTCATGCCGGCGAGCGCCGCCTCGTCCTCCACCACGTAGTGGACCAGGCCCATTTTCTCCGCCTGCGCCGCATCGAAACTTTCGCCCGTCGTGAACAGGGCGCGGGCCATGCGCGGGCCCACCGCCTCCACGACGTAAGGAGAGATCGTCGCAGGCGTGAGCCCCAGATGCACTTCGGAAAAGCGGAACTTCGCCGTCTTGACCGCAACCGCGATGTCGCTGGCCGCGATCAGGCCCAGACCGCCGCCCACCGCCGGGCCGTTCACCAGCGCGATGGTGGGCTGGGGGAGCGTGTAAAGGCGGTGGAGCATTTCCGCCATGACGCCCGCGTCTTCCTCATTGTCGCCGTGGGTGTAATCGCCCGCATATTTCATCCAGTCGATATCGGCGCCGGCCGAAAAGCTCTTGCCCTCGCCCTTGATGAGCACCACGCGAATGCTGTCGGTGCTGCGCAATTCATCGAACAGTTCCGACAGGCGCGCGATGACGTCCGGGTTGAAGGCGTTGTGTTTTTGCGGACGGTTCAGCGAGATAATGCCCACGCCCGCGCGCGTGGCGTCGAACAGGACGGGGGGATCGGTTTCGGTGCCGGGGGTGGTGTCGGCGTTCATGGCTGGTCTCCTTCGGTGGGGGCTGGCGCGCCTTCGTCTTCCGCCTTGTAGCCCGGCTCGGGGCCGTTTGAGAAGCCGTCCGCGATCGCCGCCAGCGCGTCCTCCACGCGTTCTTCCGGATCCTCGCCTGCGGGGAAGCGGTTTTCGCGCGCGATCCGCCCCAGCCAGCGGCCCGAGGGCTTGACCTGGCGCGACTGGCTTTCCCGGTCCACGGCCACGAGGCCGAAGGTGGGCCCGTAGCCCATGAGCCATTCGAAATTGTCGAGCAGCGACCAGGCGAAGAACCCGCGCACGTCGATGCCGTCCCGCATGCAGCCGGTCATGGAATGCAGGGCCTGGGCATAGAAATCCATGCGCCGCGTATCGTCGGCGGTGCCGATGCCGCTTTCGGTGACATAGAGGGGGCAGCCCGAAACCGCGTGCGCCCGGCGGAGGGCGCCGCCCAGGGCCGCCGGGTAGTATTCATAGCCCATCTGCGTGCGCTCGGCGCCGGGCGGCGGCGGCCTGCCGCCCTCCGGGCCATAGACCACGCGCGTATAGGTCTGCACACCGAGGAAATCGTCGCCGCGCACGGCTTCGAGAAAGCGGTCGTCGCAGGCCGCCCGCTCCGCCGCCAGCGCCGCCTCGCCGCCGTCCGCCACCTGTTCGTCATAGAGGGCGAGCGTCACGCCCACCGGGACGCGGGGCGCGGCGGCCTTGACGGCGTCGCGCGCCTTCGCGTGCGCGGCCAGCGCCACGTCGATGGTCTTTTGTCCGTCCGCGAACCAGAAGGGCGCGAACCGGCCGGCGTCGGTCGCGCCGCACAGGCGGGCGGCCTCCCGGAACCAGCCCTGATGCGCATAGTCGCGGGGATGGGGCATGAGTTCCTGCAATTGCAGCCGCGCGGGCAGATTGGCCTCGTTGATTGTGCAGATGAGGGTGGCGAGGTCGCCCAGTTCCTCCGCCACCATTTCCGCATAGCGGGCGAACCGGTCCGCCGTGCGCATATCGTTCCAGCCGCCGTCGGCCGCCAGCCAGCGGGGCGAGGTGAAATGGTGCAGCGTGGGCACGGCCGCGATCTCGCAATCCCGGCAGGCCTCCATCACATTGCGGTAATGGCTGAGGGCGGCCTTGGAGAAGACACCCCTTTCCGGCTCCACCCGGGCCCATTCGATGGAGAACCGGTACGCCTCGAAGCCCATCGCCGCCAGCATGGCGATGTCTTCCCGGTACAGATGGAGCTGGTCCACGGCGTCGCCGGAGGGCTCGGCGAAGGGCGTGCCGGGCCGGTGCTCCAGAACCCAGAAATCGCTGTTGACATTGTTGCCTTCCACCTGATGGGCGGCGGTCGCCGCGCCCCAGAGGAAGCCGCTCGGAAACTGATACGCCATTGGGGGGTCCGGATGGCTGTTACTGTTACCAGGCCGTTACCATGCCGGAAATCCCCGCGCCTGAAC
>JBKHIN010000432.1:0-2525 GCA_046538635.1 Alphaproteobacteria bacterium | reverse complement strand
CGTCGGTTCGCCCTGTGAATTGTCGTGATCCGTCATTGAAACCATCTCACCATGCATCCCTTGCCCGGCTCGTGCTTTATCAAGCTACGCCAGCAAACATCATAACACCAGAGGTGCCTCTTCCGCGACACGCACGCTGCGGCTTGACGGTGACACCCCTCTCCATAGCCCGGTACTTCGGGGTTCCGTCCCGCATCTACACCGGGTTGCCCCGGAAACTGGCCCGGCTGCAGCCCGGTTTTTCAACCCCGCAAATCAAAACGGCCGCCATTTAATGCGCTCATAATGCTCGGTGGGGTCGTAATAGTCCACGGGCAGACCGAGCTGATAGGCGGTCAGTTGCCCGGTCGCCGCCAGTAACGCGAAGGCTGCGACAAATTCATCACGCCTCGCCCGCACCAGTGTGACCTGCGCATCCAGCAGTTCCTGCTCCGCGTCCAGCACATCCAGCGTCGTCCGGGCGCCCACCTGGGCTTCCTGCACCACGCCCTCGAAGGCGATCTCGTTGGCGCGCACCTGCTCCCGGCTGGCGGCGATCACGTCGCGCGCGGCCACCAGGTTTTCCCAGGCGACGGCGACGTTCTCCACGACTTCGCGGCGCACCTCGGCAACGCGAAGCCGGTCCGCATTGTTCAGTTCCTTGAGCTGACGGATGCGGGAATATTGCACGCCGGACTGATAGATGGGAATCACCACCTCGCTGAAGAAGGAATAGCCCGAGGTCTGATCGCCCGCGATGCTCTGGTCTTCGGTATGGGTCGCCGCCGCCTCGAAATCCAGCCTCGGCAGGAGGGCGCCTTTCGCGACCTTGACGGCGTACTCGCTTGCCCTCTCCGCCTCTATGGCGCTGCGCAGCGCCGGATTGCGCTCCACCGCGATGGCGGCGGCCGCTTCTTCCGTATCGGGAAGGACGGGCAGTCTCTCCGGCACGTCCAGCGTCCCGGGCATCCGGCCGACGACGCGGCGGTAGGCTTCGCGGCTGGTGATCAGCGCGGCTTCCGCCTGCGTCAGATTCGCCCGCGCCCCGCTGAGGCGCGCCTCGGCCTGGGCGACGTCGGTGCGGGTGACCTCGCCCACCTCGAAGCGGTCCTGCGCGGCCTCGAGCTGGCGCAGCAGGACCTTGACGTTATTCTGGCTGAGTTCCGTCACCGCCTGGTCGCGGACCACGTCGATATAGGCGGTCACCGCGTTGAGCAGGACCTCCTGCTCCGTGGACAGAAGAAGCGCCCGGCCCGAGCGCACTTCCGCCTTGGCCTGACGGGTCGAATTCAGCGTGCGGAAGCCCTGGAAAATGGGCTGATTGAGCACCAGCGACCCGGTCTTCGGATTGGATTCGAGCCGCTGAATCGGGACCAGCCCGCCGAAGCCGCTCGCCCGCCGGGTATTCTGCGAACCGTAGCTGGCCGAGGCCGTGATCGTCGGCCGCCAGCCGGAAACCGCCTGGGCGACATTCTCATCCGTGGCCCGCAGCCGGGCGCGCTCCGCCTGAAGCGTCGGATTGGTGTTGTAGGCCGCGGCCAGCGCGTCCTCCAGCGAATCCGCCGCCTGCGCGGACAAGGTCCCGCACAGCAACGACACGGCGGCCATTGCCGTTAGGGCACCGATGAAAGGCGTTTTGCGCGCCCCGATCTTCTGCGTCATGAACCCCAGCCCCACCAGCATTGAACGGGCATCCGCCACCGCCGCGGAGCGGCCGGCGGCCTGTACGGTGTCGACCCGGATTAACCCTAATAACCGGCGGCGTAAAAATCCAGAGATTCCACAGTTTTAGACACACGGCCGCGCGGGCGGGCCGGCCCGCGGACGTCAGAACGTGAAGGCTTCCGCCCGCTCGAAGCCCGGCAGCGCGGGCGGCGTGGCGTCGAATTCGATGCGGCTGGAAACCACATCCTCCGTGCGCAGGAAAATGTGGGCCTTGCCGATTCGCCGCCCCAGAATCACGGCGGCAAGCCGTCCGCCTTCCTTGAGCTGGGAGGTCAGGCTTTCGGGCACCGCTTCCACGCCGCCATTGATGAAAATCACGTCGAAAGGCCCTTGCGAGGGCGCGCCGGCCGCAAGGTCGCCCGTAATGACGGCCGTATTGTCGATGCCCAGGTCCGTGAGCAGGCGCGTCGCCTCCTCGGCCAGCCCCTGATCCGCCTCCAGCCCGACCACGGTTTCCGCCAGATGGGCGAGCACGGCGGTGGAATATCCGGTGGCGCACCCCACATCCAGTACCAGTTCGTCCGGCTCGATGTCTGCGGCCTGGATCAGTTTCGACAGGGTGCGGGGGTCGAGCAGGAAGCGGCCTTCGGCGGCCTCCAGCGGCGCGCCCATATAGGCCAGCGGCCGCAGGCTCCTGGGCACGAAGCGCTCCCGCGGCAGGGTTTCCATGGCCTCGATGATGCGCCGGTCCGTGACGTCGTTGGTGCGAACCTGGCTTTCCACCATGTTGTGGCGCGCCGTGCGGTAATCCATGTGCCTTTCGCCTCCCGCATGCGGCCCCGCAAGGCGGAACGCCGCGCTCCGGCGCAGGGTATAGCGGG
>JBKHIN010000431.1:0-2533 GCA_046538635.1 Alphaproteobacteria bacterium | reverse complement strand
CGTGACGACAGCGTGCGTCAAGCCGCTTGCCCGATGGCCCGCATCGCGCTGCGCGGCTTTCCTACCCTGTCGTCACGAGGGCAGCGCGCAGGCCATGTACAGTGTGAGAAATGCGGGTATAGGCAAGCCCATGAGCATGACCCTCACCGAGACGCTGGTGCTGCTGGCCCTGTCCGTGGTGATCGGCGCACTGGCGCGCTGGCGTTCCGGCCGCCCCGTGGAGCCGGGCAAGGTGCGCATGATGCCCTGGACGACGATATTGCTGGTCTGCGGGGTGCTGGCGGTGCTCGCCATCGGCAACCTTATGGCGATCTGGGGCCTCTCTCCGCCGCCTATGCGCTAGATTCCGGGGCCGAAATCTCCCGCGGCGCATTGGGACTTTCTATCCCGCTGGCATAAATGGTAAATTTCCTTAATATTTGGCGAAGTTGCGTCATAATGGCACGCGGCTTGGAGGGGACTGTTCTTCGAGATGAGCATGTTTGGGAAACCATCGAACAGGAACCGGGATGTGGGCGTGCTGCCCCGTCCGGCCGGGGAAGAGTCCGGGGATCTGGAGCTCGACGAGTTTCCGCCTCCCTTCCGGCGCAAGCCGTGGACGTGGACGCTGGCGAAGTTCGGCCTCGTAAAGCCCGATGCGGACAAGAAGGGCCGCAACGAGCTGGAGGACGGCGATCTCGCCGAACAAACCCTCCTGGTCCGCAAGGCGCTGGAGCGCATCGAGGCGGCGGGGTTTTACACGCTCGACGCCGTGCGCCAGCTTGCCGTGGAGCACTTCCGCAAGAAGGCGGAGGCGTTCGACGGCGTCGCCGGGGAGGCGCGCGACGCCTACAACGCCGGGCAACTCAGCCCCGAAAAGCGCCAGCAATGCCTGGAGAAGCGCAAAACGGCGCTGGACGTCGCCCGAAGGTCGCGCGCCGCGGAGGCCCTGTTCAGGCACCGGGGCCTGACCGACCGCATGCAGCGGCTGATGGAGGGCAAGCAGCACACCTTTCCCTCCTACGTCCTGCCCAGCAAGAAGGCGATCCGGCTGCTGTTCCAGTTCTTCCGGGAAAGCGGCTTTCTCGAAGGCCCCGCACCCGTGCGCTATCTGATCCGTGACCGGCTGCTGACCACGGTCATGGTCAACACGGTCAAGGAGGTCCAGGACGAGGAGGCGCGCCGGGCGCTGAAGGATGGCACCCGCTACCAGGACGAGCAGACCCATTTCTTCTATCACGCGGTCCGCTCGGAAATCGGCGGCAAGGCCTCGCGCCTGCGCTATGAAATTCTGGAGAGAATCGAAAAGGCCGGCGACCTGATCCCGGGCGCGGTCTACACCACCTACATCTATGACGAGCCCTATCTGAAAAAGGGCGTGTTCGTCATCTATCCCAGACGGCCCAACGACCCGGCGCGGGTGAAATTCCTCAGCCGCTGGGAATCGCCGGTGACGCGCCAGGTTCCGGGCGCGGAAATCGCCGGACCGCTCAAGGCGGGCCACAACCAGGTCACGGCCTCGCGGGCGGGCGCCTTCGTGGAGGAGCAGAAGGGGTATATCTTCGATCAGGGCTTCGATTTCTACATCTACCTGTTCGGCCCCGACGCCTACAAGTCGCCGCCCTCCTCGGAGCGCACACGGCGCATCTCCACCATCTATGTGGACGGCTCCAGCCGGTCCGGCGCGGTCATGAACAAGATCATGGGCTCCATCATCGCCTTCGATTCCGGGCCCAAGGGCGAAATCATGTTCCAGCGCGTGGTGATGTACCGCTACGGCAACGCCTTCGAGGAGATGGACCACGAGAAGGTGGACGAATTCGTCGACAAGGTGCTGGCCGAGTCGCGGCGTTTCGACATCAACGAACCGCTGGAACTGACGCGCGAGGAGCGCGCCTACCGCGAAATCTTCATGGACCTGGGCTTCGAGGCCTCGGAAGTGAAGGATCCGGAGGACGAACGGCCGCGCCTGGAAGTGCGCCGCATCGTTCAGCCCATCTCGGACCAGGGCCCGATGGAAATCATCTTCGACCGCTAGGGCGGCGGTTCAGGGGGCGCGGCAAGGTGCCTTCGTGCCCGAACTTCTCCCAACGGACAGCGCGCTTCCTGGGAAGGGGGCGCGTTTTTGTCAGTTCTTACCCACCTGTCATCCTCCGGCAGAGCATTTTGGGCATCGCCCAAAATGCGGAGATCGGAGGATCTCCTTCCACGAAGCCGGCATGCGGCGTTCAGCGAAATGGCTCTGGCAAAATGGAGCGGGTGATGGGAATCGAACCCACGACTCTCAGCTTGGGAAGCTGAAGCTCTACCACTGAGCTACACCCGCCAACGCATGTCCGGGAAAGTCGGCGTTACCGTCCGGACATACGCAAATAGAGAAGGCGGAGGAAATTAGCACGGGTCCGTGCCGCCGCCAAGCGGCCCCGCGGGACGCCCGGAGGACTATTGCATATAAAAAACTGTCCGTAGCGAATCGCGAGTTTCTTTGGATCCTTGATTTAGTCGCCCCTTAAATTTTCCCATTTCCTGATGCGGCGTGATTTCCGGGCCATTT
>JBKHIN010000430.1:0-2533 GCA_046538635.1 Alphaproteobacteria bacterium | reverse complement strand
GGGCAGCATGCGCTCGACGATCCGGGCGATGCCCTGCTCATTGGGGTGGATGCCGTCCTCCAGATTGAGGCCGGGTTCGGCGGCCACACCGTCGAGAAAGAACGGATAGAGCATCACGCCGTGCTTTTCCGCCAGTTCGGCGTAGAGGCCGTTGAACTCCTTCTCGTATTCCGGGCCCAGATTGGGCGGCGCGCGCATGCCTGCGAGCAGCACCTCGATATCGTGCTCTTTCAGCGTCGAGAGGATGGCGTCCAGATTGGCGCGGGTGTCCTCCGGCTCCAGCCCGCGCAGCACGTCATTGCCGCCCAGTTCCACGATGGCGTGGGTGTAGCCCTCGCCGAGCAGCCAGTTCAGACGCGCCAGCCCGCCCGCCGAGGTGTCGCCGGAGACGCCCGCATTCACCACGGTGACCTCGTAGCCCTTCTCGCGCAGCGCGGCCTCGAGCTGTGCGGTGAAACTCTTGTCCTGGGGCAACTGGAAGCCCGCCGTCAGGCTGGTGCCCAGGGCCAGAATTTTTGCAGGCTTCGCGTCCTGCACGGGTGCGGCGGAGGCGACAGTTGTCACCACGGCCAGCCCATACACAATTGTAATCACCACCGACGCGGCAATCCGCGATACGGTCCGGTGCGTAAAGCGGGAAAACATCCGGCGCCCCTTTCCATTCTACCGTACGGGAGTTCTCGATGACCGACGCCACCGCAGAGCCCCTCGTTTCGCTGCGCGATATTCATCTAACGCTGGAGAGCGCGGCGGGAAAGGTGCACATCCTGCGGGGCATCTCGCTGGACGTGGCACCGGGCGAGGCGCTGGCGGTCGCCGGGCCGTCGGGCTCGGGCAAGTCCACAATGCTGATGGTGCTGGCGGGACTGGAGCGGCCCAGCGCCGGAGAGATCACCGTGCTGGGGCACGACCTCACCCGCATGGGCGAGGACGCGCTTGCGCGTTTTCGCCGCAGAAATGTGGGCATCGTCTTCCAGTCCTTCCATCTGGTTCCCACCATGACGGCACTGGAGAACGTGGCCGTGCCGCTGGAATTCGCCGGGCGGCGCGACGCCTTCAAGACGGCGCGGGCGGAGCTGGAAGAGGTGGGGCTGGGCCACCGGCTGACCCACTATCCCGGACAGCTTTCGGGCGGCGAGCAGCAGCGCGTGGCGATGGCGCGCGCAGTGGCGGCGGAGCCGCGCCTGCTGCTGGCGGACGAGCCCACGGGCAATCTGGACGGCAGGACGGGCGGGCGGATCATGGACCTGCTCTTCGCCATGCATCGCGAGAGGGGCATGACGCTCATCCTCATCACCCATGACACGGAACTGGCGATGCGCTGCGGCCGCATCGTCCATCTGCGCGACGGCGAGATCGACTCCATCGAACCGGTGGCGAGGGCGGCGGCGCAATGAGGAGCTTTCTGAATGCCTTCCGCTTCGCCGCGCGGGAATTGCGGGGCGCACGCGGCTTCGGCGTCTTCGTCGCCTGCCTGACGCTGGGCGTGGCGGCCATCGCGGGCGTGGGCTCGATCACCTCGGCCTTCCTCTACGGCCTGTCGGCGGAAGGGCGGGTGCTGCTGGGCGGCGACGTGGAGGTGGAACTGAGCCACCGTCCGGCGACGGAAGAAGAGCGGGCCTATTTCGCAGAGGCGGGCACGGTTTCCGAGATCGCCGAAATGCGCGGCATGGCGCGCGCGCCCGGAACGGGCGAGCGGCGGCTGGTGGAACTGAAAGCCGTGGACGCGCGCTATCCCCTGTTCGGCGCGGTGGTGCTGGGCGAAACACTGCGGCCCGGAATGGGCTTTCAGGAAGCGCTGGCCAAACGCGGCGGACGCTGGGGCGTGGTCGCCGAGCCGTCCGTGCTCGACCGGCTGGGCATCAGGGTTGGCGACATTGTACGCATCGGCGTGACGGAGTTCACCGTGCGCGCCACCCTGCGCGAGGAGCCGGACCGGATTGCGGGCACCTTCCGGCTTGGGCCGCGCGTCTTCATGCCGCTGGCGGCGCTGAGCGAAACCGGCCTCGTGCAGCCCGGCAGCCTCATCGACTACGCCTACCGCATCGCCATGCCGGAAGGCACCAGCGAAGGCGACATCAAGGCGTGGCGCCAGACGGCGCGCGACGGCGAGTTCGGCTCGGACTGGAGCATCCGCGACCGGCGCAACGGCGCGCCGGGCACAGCCGCCTTCATCCGTCAGATGAGCGTGTTCCTGACGCTGGTGGGCCTGACCGCCCTCATGGTCGGCGGCGTGGGCGTCGGCCATGCGGTGAGCGCCTATCTGGACCGCAAGCGGGCCACCATCGCCACTTTCAAATGCCTGGGCGCGTCGGGCGGCATGGTGTTCGGCATCTACCTCTTGCAAATCCTGGCGCTCGCGGCCATCGGCATCGTGCTGGGGCTCGCCATCGGCGCGTCCATGCCCTGGGGAGTGCACGCCTTCATGGGCGGGGACGTGCCCGTGCCGGCGCGGCTGGGGATTTATCCGCAGGCGCTTGCACTGGCCGCGGCCTATGGCGTGCTGGTGGCCATCGCCTTCGCGGTGTGGCCG
>JBKHIN010000155.1:0-6986 GCA_046538635.1 Alphaproteobacteria bacterium | reverse complement strand
GCGCTGGAGACGGCGAAGGCCACGGTGCGGGTGCGACAGGCCCAGCTCGACCAGGCGCGCGCCCGGCTGATCGACCCGGCGGAAGCGGGGCGCGACGACGAACCGGCCGGCGTCCTGGCCATCCGCGCGCCCGTGAATGGCCGCATCCTGCGGGTGCTGCAGGAGAGCGAATCCGTGGTGGCTGCGGGCACGCCGCTTGTGGAAATCGGCGATCCGCGCGGCGATCTGGAGATCGTCGCTGAATTGCTGTCGGCGGACGCCGTGCGCGTCAGCCCCGGGGACCGGGTCATCATCGGCAAATGGGGCGGTGACGCCCCCCTGTCGGGACGGGTGGAGCGCGTGGAGCCGTTCGGGCGCACCAAGATTTCCGCGCTGGGCGTGGAGGAACAGCGGGTCAACGTGATCGTTTCGCTGGAGGAAGGACCGGAGCGCCGCGCCTCGCTGGGACATGGTTTCCGCGTCGAGGTCCGCATCGTCGTGTGGGAGGAGGACGACGTGTTGCGCGTGCCCTCCAGCGCCCTGTTCCGTCAGGAGGGGGACTGGGCCGTTTTCGCCGTGCGCGACGGAAAGGCGCGCCTGACCCGCGTGGCCGTCGGCCGGAACAATGGCCGCCGCGCGCAGGTCCTTAAAGGCTTGAAAGAGGGGGACCGGGTGGTGCTTTATCCCCCCAACGACGTGGCGGACGGCGTGCGCGTCGCGCAGCGCTGAGAGCCCGTATCCGCGCCCCTCCTGCCACCCTTGAGATCGGCGCGGCCCGCGCCCATAATCCGGCCCACGCCGCACGAGGGCGGCCAAGCAGTCTGGACCGCCGGAACCAACGGGAGGACTTCATGGCATTCGCAGGCTCGGACACGAAACGGATTCCGGTGCCCACGGACCTGGCGCATTCGGCGCATATCGACGAAGCGGGCTACCGGGAGATGTACCGGCGTTCCATTGACGACCCCGACGGCTTCTGGGCGGAACAGGCCAGGCGCATCGACTGGATGAAGCCGTTCACGAAGGTTTCCAGCGTTTCCTACGATCCGCACAATGTGTCCATCAAATGGTTCGAGGACGGAACGCTGAACGCCTGTTACAACTGCGTGGACCGGCATCTCCGGGACCGCGAGGACCAGACGGCGATCATCTGGGAGGGCGACGAGCCGGACGACGACAAGCATATCACCTATGCGGAACTTTACGCCCAGGTCTGCCGGTTCGCCAATGTCCTCCTCTCCCGGGGCGTCAAGAAGGGCGACCGGGTGACCATCTACATGCCCATGATTCCCGAAACCGCCTATGCCATGCTCGCCTGTGCGCGCATCGGCGCCATCCACTCGGTGGTCTTCGGCGGCTTTTCGCCCGACAGCCTGTCCGGGCGCATTCTGGACTGCAAGTCAACCTGCGTGATCACTGCCGATGAAGGCATCCGGGGCGGACGGACGATTCCGCTCAAGAAGAACACGGACGAGGCCCTGCAGAAGTGTCCGGACGTGGACACGGTCCTCGTGGTGCGGCGCACCGGCGGCGAAGTGGATATGAAGGCGGACCGGGACGTCTGGTATCACGAGGCGGTGATGCATGTTTCGGACACATGTCCGCCGGCGGAAATGAACGCCGAGGACCCGCTGTTCATTCTGTATACGTCCGGTTCCACGGGCAAGCCGAAGGGCGTGCTGCACACGACAGGCGGCTACATGGTCTTTACCTCGCTCACACATCATTACGTGTTCGATCACCGGCCGGGCGAGGTTTACTGGTGCACGGCCGATGTGGGCTGGGTAACGGGCCACAGCTATATCCTTTACGGGCCGCTGGCCAATGGCGCCACCACGCTGATGTTCGAGGGCGTGCCCAACTATCCGGACTCCTCGCGTTTCTGGCAGGTGGTGGACAAGCACGAGGTTTCGATCTTCTACACCGCGCCCACCGCCATCCGCGCCCTGATGCGCGAGGGCGAGGAGCCGGTGAAGAAGGCCTCGCGCAAATCGCTGCGCATCCTGGGCACGGTGGGCGAGCCCATCAATCCGGAAGCCTGGCTGTGGTATTACAATGTGGTGGGCGACGGGCGCTGCCCCGTCGTCGACACCTGGTGGCAGACGGAAACCGGCGGCATCATGATTACGCCCCTTCCGGGCGCCACGGACCTCAAGCCCGGCTCCGCGTCGAAGCCGTTCTTCGGCGTGCTGCCCGAAGTCGTGGACTCCGCGGGCAACGTCCTGAACGGCGAAGCGGAGGGCAATCTGGTGATCAGCCAGAGCTGGCCCGGCCAGATGCGCACCGTCTATGGCGACCATGACCGGTTCGTGGACACCTATTTCCGTACCTATGAGGGCAAGTATTTCACCGGCGACGGCTGCCGGCGCGACGAGGACGGCTATTACTGGATTACCGGCCGTGTGGACGACGTCATCAACGTGTCCGGACACCGTCTGGGTACGGCGGAAATCGAATCCGCGCTGGTCGCCCATCCCAAGGTGGCGGAAGCCGCCGTGGTCGGCTATCCGCACGAACTCAAGGGCCAGGGCATCTACGCCTATGTAACGCTGAATGCGGGCGAAAAACCCAGCGACGAGCTGCGCGACGAGCTGGTGCAATGGGTGCGCAAGGAGATCGGGCCCATCGCCTCGCCCGACGTCATCCAGTGGGCGCCGGGCCTGCCCAAGACCCGCTCGGGCAAGATCATGCGCCGTATCCTGCGCAAGATCGCGGAAAACGAATATGAGAACCTGGGCGACACCTCGACGCTGGCGGACCCGTCCGTGGTGGATGACCTGGTGAAAAACCGTCAGGCAGCGGAGTAAAAACAACCTGTCATCCTCGGGCCGGGCGCCGCCCGGACCCGGGGACCTTGCTCCGCAGGCTGTGAGGGTGCGAGAGGCGTTTTCTCAGTACGTTGACAGAGGTCCTCCGGTCTTCGCTTCGCTCGGCCGGTGGATGACAGGTAAAAAAGCGCGCGCTCCGGGACAACAGCTTTTTTTGCCCCTCACCCTTCAGAGCGCTGCCGCGCTTTGGGCCCCTCCCTTGAGGCTCCCCCCCTCTTGCAAAATCAAGGGCTTAGCCCCCGCTGCGCGGCGTCTAAACCCATGATTTTGCTTTCTCCCCCACCGAGGGGGAGATGGAAACAGGCTCTATTTTCGAAATGTGGGAATCCCGTAGCTCCCAAGGGAGAGGTGTACGGAGCGCCCTTGCCATGCGCACAACCCCGGCCCACACTGACAGCGAGTGCCGCGTGCAATCGTTGAGGGGCCGTAGCATGTTCGAGTCTGGTCTTTTCCGCCGTTCCGCTTTACTTGCCGTCATTCTCCTTGCCGCCTGCGGGCCGGAGGAGGAGTCTTCCGGTCAATCCGCCGAGGCCCCGCAGACTTCGCAAGCCGGGGAGGCAGCCGGAGACCCCGCAACGGCCCCGGAGATCGACGTGGACGCCCTCAAGGACCGGGCGCCGAAGGGCCGGCTGCCGGGCACCGCGCGGCCTCTTGCCTATACGCTCGACATGAACATCGATCCCCGGGAGACGGAATTCTCCGGCACGGTGACCATCGCCATCGAACTCGCCGAACCGGCCTCCGGTATCTGGCTTCACGGCAACGGCCTCACCGTTTCCGGGGCCGTCGTCGCCACGGCGGACGGCGCGGAGCGCCCCGCCGCCTACGCCCAGATTCTGCCCTCCGGCGTTTCCCGCGTGGCCTTCGGCGAAACCCTGCCTGCCGGGAAGATCGAACTGACCCTCGCCTACAGCGCGCCGTTCGACAAGAATCTGGCGGGCCTGTTCCGCGTGGAGGAACAGGGGGAGGCCTATGCGCTCGCCAAGTCGGAATCCATTCAGGCGCGGAAATACCTGCCCGGCTTCGACGAACCGGGCTTCAAGGCCCCGTTCACGATCAGCCTGACCGTGCCTGAAGGATATGTGGCCATCTCCAACGCGCCCGTGGAATCCCGCGTGGCCGCCGGGCCGGGCCTTGAGACGGTGCGCTTCGCCGCCACGCGGCCCATGCCCACCTATCTGCTGTCGCTGGCCGTCGGCCCCTTCGACGTGGTGGAGCGCCCGCCCCTGCCCGCCAATGAGTTCCGGGAGCGCGAGGTGCCCCTGCGCGGCATTGCCCGGAAAGGGCGCGGCGGCGACCTGAACTATGTCCTCGACATCACGCGGGAGTTCGTGGAAATCTTCGAGCGGGATCTGGGCATTCCGTATCCATACAAAAAGCTCGACATTATCGCTGCGCCCCAATGGCCCAGCGGGGCGACGGAACTTTCCGCCGCCATCACCTACCGGGAGCAGAGAATTCTGGTGGGCGACGAGCCCGCCCCCGGCACGCGCCGCAGCCTCATCCGCGTGCATGCGCACGAGATCGCCCATATGTGGTTCGGCAATCTGGTGACGCCGCCCTGGTGGGACGATCTGTGGCTCAAGGAAGGTTTCGCCACCTGGGGCACGCCGCTGGTGCTCGGCCAGTGGGAGCCGGAGGGCGGCCATGAACTGGACGCCGTGGCCCGGGCCATGGGGGCGATGCGGCGGGATTCGCTCGCCAGCGCCCGCTCCGTCCGTGAGCCGATCGATACCAACGAGGACATCCGCAACGCCTATACGCCCATCCCCTATTCCAAGGGCATGGCCGTGATCCGCATGGTGGAGAATTATTTCGGCGTGGATGAATTCCGCCGCGCGCTGGGGCGCTACGTCCAGGCCCACAAGGACGGCGCGGCCGACTCCGCCCGGTTCTTCGAGACCATCGGCGAGGTGACGGGCGAACCCGTCCTGACAAAGACATTCCGCAGCTTTGTCGAACAGCCGGGCGTGCCCGTGATCGGAACGGCGCTCGACTGCGGCGGTGCGGCGCCCGTGGTTCATCTGTCCCAGAGCCGCTACCGGCCCGTGGGCTCGCACATCGGGCGCGGGGGCGAGACGTACCGCTGGGCCGTGCCCGTCTGCCTGGCCTGGGAACGGGACGGCGAGCGCGGCCGGAGCTGCACCATCCTGCAGGAACGCAAGGCGGCCCACACGCTGCCGGAAGGGGCCTGCCCGTCCTGGCTTCTACCCAATGCGGAGGGTGCGGGCTATTACCGCTGGTCCCTGACGCCGGACGGCTGGGACCGTCTGCCGGCCAATTTCCCGGCGCTGGAACCGGGCGAAGCGCTGGCCGCCGTGGACAGCGCCATCGCCGGTTTCGAGAGCGGCGAGGCCCGGGCCGCCGCCATGATCGCCATGATCCGGAAGGCCGCCGCATCGCCCGTGCGCCAGGTGGCCGCCTCGCCCCTTGGCACGCTTGAACGCTATGTGCGCATTCTGGAGGGACAGGGCGGCGGCAAGCTCAAGGCCTTCGCGCGCCGCCTCTACGGGCCCCGCCTCGACGCGCTGGACACTCCGCAGACGGAGGATGACAGGCTTCTGAAGACGGAGCTTCAGCGCTTTCTGGCCCTGACGGCGGACGATCCCGGACTCCGGACAGAGCTGGCGGCGCGCGCCGCCCGCTTCATCGGGCTGGAGGGTGAGCGCGATGCTTCCGCCCTCAATTCGGATGAATATGAAATGGCGCTGACGGCAGGCGTTCAGGACAGGGGCGCGCCCTTCCTCGACAGGCTGATCGAGGCGCGCACCACCATCGACGATCCCCGTTTCGATGCGGCCAGCGCCAAGGCCATCGGGCGGGCGCGGGAGCCTGCCCTGGCGGCGCGGGCGCGCGCCTACGCCCTTTCGGGCGAGCCGGGCGCGCGCGAGGCCTATGCCATCCTCGAGGCCCAGATGGAGGATGCGAAGACGCGCGATGCGGCGTGGGCGTGGCTGCAGCAGAACATCGAGGCCGTCACCCGGACGATCCCGTCCCAGTGGCGCCGCCGCCTGCCCACGCTGGCGGACGGCTTCTGCGAGACGGAGCGGATCGGGGAACTCCGGACGTTCTTCGGGGAAAACGCCGCCCTGATGCCCGGCCATGGGCGCCAATTGAGCCGTGCCATCGAAGAAATCGAGCTTTGCGCCGCGTTCCGGAGCGAACTTGCGGCGGAACTTCTGGAGGCCCTCTGAACCTGTCCGAAGTGCGGCCCCGCGGCCATAATTTCTCCCGGATGCCCGCCTATGGACGGGAACGCTGCCCCGCCCGGGACCACCGGACGGGCGAAGACATACCGGGAGGGTGTCATGCTCAAGCGAATTGCGTGGGGACTGTTCGCGTTTGCATTCCTGATGGTGTCGGCGTTCCTGGCCTGGGCGGTGATCACGGTCATGGCCGCAAGACAGCAGACGCCGGAACTGGTGCGCACGGCGCAACAGGCCGCTTCGATGAAGCTGACCCTCGACGACCTGACGCCCAATCAACTGCGCACGCTGCTCAAGGTGCAGGACCCCACCTTTTTCGAACATAACGGCATTGCCTTCGGCGACGGCACCATGACCACCATCACCCAGTCGCTGGTGAAGCAGCTTTATTTCCACGATTTCGAACCGGGTTTCGCCAGGATCCGCCAGATACTGATCGCCCGCTTCGCGCTCGGTCCGCTGGTGGACAAGGACACCCAGTTGACGCTGTTCCTGAACACCGCCTATCTGGGGACCGTGGAGGGCCGCGACATTCGCGGCTTCGCGGGCGCGGCGCAGGCCTATTTCGCCAAGTTCTTCAGCGAGCTGAGCGATGAAGAGTTCCTGGCCCTCGCCGCCATGCTGCCGGCGCCCAACCGCTTTCACCCGGTGCGCAACGGGAACCTGCATGCGAGGCAGATGGACCGTATACGGAATCTGGTCGCGGGCCAGTGCGAGAAACAGGGCTTGCGCGATGCCTATTTCGCGGCGTGTGACCCGGGCGTATCGTGAGGCGGGCGGGGCGCCTCGCCGGGTCCTTCGATTGCGAGGAGGAGCCGGAACTCGCCGGGCCCCAGAGCCCGGGTTGTCCGGGGAGTGAGGGGCGGCAGGCCGGTTTCCGTGTCTATCTGTCAGGGTTCACACAAAGATTTTTCACGGGAACCGCGGCGATGCAGGAATTGGATCAAGCCGTCAGTACGTCCATCATCTGCCC
>JBKHIN010000429.1:0-2536 GCA_046538635.1 Alphaproteobacteria bacterium | reverse complement strand
TTGCCGCTGATGACACAATAGGCGTGGTAGAGCGCCTTTTTCTCCGCAGGCAGAGCATAATGCGGGTTGGGAAGCCCCGGGAACAGATCGGGAAAGCTCAACCCTTCCGCATCCGTCACGAAGGGCACGGCGCGGTAGCGCTCCGGTCCGTAAAGCTCCGGCCCGAAGGTCATCAGCGGATGGGCGCCGTTCAGCCCGGAAATCGACTGCGCGCCCGAACAGTGGATGAGAATTTTCTCGCGCAAAAACCCGTGCCGTTCCACGAAGGGCGCGATGGCGTCGTCGCTGAGCAGCATCAGAATGTGGGAGCAGTCCGCCACCGCCGCGCGCAGCCGTTCCTCCGCATCCGCACAATCAGCCGGATCGACCGTGTTGAATTCCCGCTCCGCCCGCCGCGCCCAGCGGCGCACCGGCAACCCCTCCGTCCGGAAATAGAACGCCAGATGCCGCGCCAGCCGCCCGGAACCCAGAAGTCCGTAGACCGGCATATTGCCGCCGCCGCTCACGGCCCCGCCTGCCTGCGATAGTGGTAACGGTAGGTCTCGGTGAAGCCCAGCCCCTCATAGAGCGTCAGCGCCTCGCGGTTGTCCGCCTCCACGCCCAGATGGGCCGCGCGCGCGCCCTGCTCGTAAGCCCGGCCCAGCGCCGCGCGCACCGTGCGGTGGCCGAAGCCCTGGCCCCGGAAGCGGGCGTCCACGGCAACGCCCAGCAGCATGGCGGCGTCCCGGTCCAGCACGGTGAGCGCCGTGCACACGCCCTCGCCCTCGAGATGAAACAGCGCGAAGGTGCGGGGCAGGGCGATGCGCTCCAGGATTTTTTCGTGCAAACGGCGCTCCCCGGCGGTCAATCCCTGCGCGCGGGCGAAGGTTTCCAGCCAGCCGCCGTGGGGCGTTTCGGTGAGGGAAATGCGCGGGTCCGCGTCCTCGGGCTGCAGCGCGTCGCAGGAGAGCACCACCGTTTCCTTCTCGCGAACATAGCCGCGCGCTTCCAGCGCCGCGTCCAGCCCGTCGTCCGCCAGCGGGCTCAGCCGGAACCGGCAGGGCGCACCGACTTCCGCATAGGTATTTTCGCAGGCCGGGATCTTTTCCTCCAGCGCCTCCGCGCCCGGTTGCAGCACGGTCACCGAATTTGCGCGGCCCGTGTATCCTTCCGCATAGCGCAGCAGCCAGCCGTCATGGGCCACCTGGTCCAGCGCGGGCCAGGCATTGAGGGTCAGGCTCTCAATGCGTCTAATGTGATCCATGACCGTCCACAGCATCTTGTGCTCAGGTGCCCGGACGATAGCATGCCTGCGAACAGCAGCGCAGCCGGCACAGAACGGGAAAACCTTCCATGACCGCCGCCGAGGGAGAAGAAATCATCATCGCCCGCCGTTTCAACGGCCCGCCCGACAGCGGCAATGGCGGCTATGTGTGCGGGCGGCTGGCTGCCTTCGTGGACAGCACGGCGCAGGTGACGCTGCGCCGCCCGCCGCCGCTCGAAACACCGCTGGACATAACGCGCGACGGCGTATGCGTGCGGCTGTCCCGGGAGGGCGAACTGATTGCCGAGGCCGAACCGGCGCCGCTGGAGCTGGACGTGCCCCGGGCGCCTTCCCTCGCGGAAGCCGAGGCCGCCGTGCCCGGCTTTCCGGGTTTCGAAAATCATGAGCTGCCTACCTGCTTCGTCTGCGGCACGGAGCGCGAGGCGGGCGACGGCTTGTGCATTCATCCCGGTCCCGTGGCGCGCCGCGATGACGGGCTGCTGGCCTGTCCGTGGACACCCGCGCCCGGCCTGGCGGACCCGCAGGGCCTGGTGCGGGCGGAATTCCTGTGGTCGGCGCTGGACTGTCCCGGCGCCTTCGCCGTTCAATGGGCGGAGCAGGGCGCGCTGTGCCTGCTGGGACGGCTGACGGCGCGCCTCGACGAGCGCCCGCGCGCCGGGGCGCGGCTGATCGTGGCGGGCTGGCCCATCGGCCGCGACGGGCGCAAACGGTTTGCGGGCACGGCCGTTTATACGGAGGAAGGGCGCCCGATTGCGCGCGCGTCCGCCGTCTGGATCGAACTGAAACAGCCGCCCGCCTGAGGCCGGCCGGAGAGTTTTCATGTCAAACACGACCAAATCCCGCCGGACCGCCGCGTCCGCGCTGTCGCGCGGCGGGCTCACCTATCCGCTGGAGGGCAAGCCCGCCCCCGGCGAAACCATCGAAGTGGCCGAAGGCGTGCTGTGGGTGCGCATGCCGCTGCCCTTCGCCCTCAATCACATCAATCTCTATCTGCTGGACGACGGCGAGGGCGGCTGGGCCGTTGTGGATACGGGCCTCAATCTGCGCGAGACGCGGGATCTCTGGGAACGGATTTTCAGCGAGGGGCTGGACGGGCGGCCCGTCTCGCGCGTCGTCGTCACCCATCTGCATCCGGACCATGTCGGGCTGGCGGGCTGGTTCACGCGCAAATGGGGCGTGGAATTGTGGATGACGCGCACGGATTATCTCATGTGCCGCGTGCTGGCCTATGACACGGGCCGCGAGGCGCCGGAGGCGGGGATACGCTTCTAC